>JBFWJK010000114.1:0-11334 GCA_050253255.1 Desulfobacteraceae bacterium
ATTTAAATATGATGAAAAACATTCAGGGTATGTATCTGACCTGAAAAAGAATTATAAGTATTCTTTTTTTGATTCAGGATCAAAAAATCATAAAAAAAGTCTTATGGATATATGTTCTTTATTGATTTGATCATGATTTGCTCAGGGGAATATCTGCTGAGACTCCATTTGATCTTATTTTTATGCAGAAATCCCTGAAAGTCATGATTTGACAAAAACTTTACTTGAAGAAATCAGTTTAAACTAATAAATATATGCAAAAATTTGATATGATTTTTTAAAAGGGGAAGATTATTATGAAAAAAGTAGTAATTGTGGGATGCGGAGCATACATGGACAGCGGTTACGGATGCCCGGGAGAATGGAGATGCCTCAAGGCCGCAGCTATGGGTGAAGGTAAATTTGACGAGCCGTCATCAGTAATCGGTTTTGTAAAATGCGAGTGCCCGGGTAGAACAATGGCTCCAAATCTTGGTATGACAATGAAACTGAGCGAGATGAAACCTGATGCAGTTTACCTTTCATCGTGCATGGTTGGAGCAAAGCCGGAATGCCCTTATTCAACACCTGAAGAAAAAGCTGAGTTTATCAAGGCAAAAACAGGACTTGATGTTGTTCTCGGCACACATGGTTATCATTGATTAAAGTTTATCTGCTCATTTTCAGGATTAAAATGAGCAGATAAATTCATAAATCAATTTTTGGAATTCAACATTTAAAGAGAAGCTCATGAAAATTCAATGCCCAGGATGCAAAAAAAATATAAATATCAAGGACGGCACCTATCCAGAAAAAAGGGCCTTTTCCTTTTTATGTCCCGGATGCGGTGAAAAAATCAAAATCAATCCTGTTAAAAACAATATTTGCGGAGATGACATTAAAGCTCCCCTGAATTTGTCAGGAGAGGAGCTTAAAAAAGAAATTCTGGCTAATAATTCATCTCTTCCGCCTATTCCTGATGTTTTAATAAAAGCGAAAAAGCTTGTTGAAACTCCGGGATACAGTGCAAAGGAATTGAGCAGAATAATTTCTCTTGACCAGGCAATAGCAGCAAGGGTTTTGAAGTTGGCAAATTCCGCTTATTTTAATTTCAATCCTCCTGTTCCGACAATAGATGAGGCCTGTATTTTACTTGGTGAAAAAAACCTGATGAGCATAATCATGGTTGCTCAAATGAGCAAAATGCTTGATAAGGAGCTTAAAGGGTATAATATTTCAACAGGAAATCTTTTTTATCACAGTATCGCTACTGCTGTAGCAGCTGACCTTCTTGCTGCTGAAAAAATGCCTCTTTTTGATCTGGATGCTTTTGCAGCAGGGCTGCTTCATGATTGCGGAAAGCTCATTTTAAATGATTATATCAATCAGAGAAAACAGGAGTTTGTAGAGCTTATAACTGTAAAAAAACTTGCCTGCTACATTGCAGAAGAAAAAATGTTCGGGTTTTCACATGCAGAAATAGGATTCAGGCTTCTTGAAAGCTGGGAGCTTCCTGAGATTCAGACTCATGCAATAGGATTTCATCACCGTCCTCTTGATTCCGGATTGAACGAGCTTTCCTATATTTTAAATGCTGCCGATTACCTTGCCAAAAATGCTGGTTTTTCAGCGGCTGATTATTGTATGGAAAACACTCCTTTTCTTCATGACGAAGTAAGATCTTTTTTAAATCTTGAAAGTTATGAGCTTGATGAATATTCAGAAAAAATAAGAAAAATCGTTTTAGAGATGACAAAGGATTTCACTTTTTAGCGGAGGATATTTTGGAAATAAAACTTGCATCCTGGAATGTTAACGGGTTGAGAGCAGTGCTGAAAAAAGATTTTAAAGATTCCATAAAAGAAATCGATGCCGATATTTTAGGACTTCAGGAGACAAAACTCCAGGAGGATCAGATAGAAGATGAAATGGTCAGTCCCATTCACTATGAACATGAAATCTGGTCTCATTCCACAATAAAAAAAGGCTACAGCGGTGTTGTTTCATATTCCAGGGAAAAGCCTCTTAATATTGAAGAAGGTTTTGGAATAAAAAAATTTGATGATGAAGGAAGAGTTGTAAGGCTTGATTATGATGATTTTATTCTTTTCAATGTTTATTTCCCAAACGGACAGATGTCTGATGAAAGACTTGAATATAAACTTGAATTTTATGAAAAATTTTTTGAATATACAGACAAACTTAAAAAGGACAAAAGCATTATAATCTGCGGAGACTACAATACAGCTCACAATGAAATTGATCTGAAAAATCCAAAAGCCAATGAAAAAAGATCAGGTTTTCTTCCTGTTGAAAGAAAGTGGCTCGATGAAATAATAAAAAGAGGTTATGTGGATACTTTCAGGTATTTTTATCCTGAAGAGGTTAAATATTCGTGGTGGACTTACAGGTTTAATGCAAGAAAAAACAATGCAGGGTGGCGTATAGATTATTTTTTTGCATCAAAGGATCTTATTGAGAACAAAAGAATAAAAGATGCATGGATTTTAAATGATATTTACGGCTCAGATCATTGTCCTGTTGGAATTACAATGGAAGTATAGAATTTAATTCTTGTCTTTAAAATATGAAAACAGTTGGTAAAATTTCGGAGAGATTAAAATGATAAACAAAAAGCAGTTTTATATTAAGTCAATTTCCAAAAAAATTTTCTGGACTCAGTTTATACTGTCACTGATCTTTTTCGGCGGCCTTTTTTTGGGGGCTTATTTTTATTTTTCAGGTATTTTTGTCAAAGCTTCAGATATAAATGTCCAAAAAATATATCCTCCTTTGTATCAGAATTTTTTTAATGAAATTATTTCGCTTCAGGAACCTTTAAATATTTTTATTGTACCGGCCGCAGGAATAATTGTGCTTATTTTTACTTTTCTTTCGTGGATTATCCTGAGAAGTATGGCAAAAAAAACAATTTCTCTTATTCCTGTTCAGACTGAAATTTCTCCTTCAAAAGAAACTGTAAAAGCTGACCCTGAACTTGAAAAAAGAAAATTTCTTCATATTTTATCGGTACTTCAGGAAGAAGGAAGACTTATTGATTTTTTAAATGAAGACTTATCTGATTATAATGACGATGATATCGGAGCAGCTGTAAGAAGTATCCATAAAGGGTGCAACGATGCCTTGAAAAAATATGTGGAATTAAAACCTCTTTTAGATGATGAGGAAGATTCTTTGATTGAAGTGGATGAAAATTTTAATCCTGAAAAAATAAGACTTACAGGAAATGTTGTCGGAACTCCTCCTTTTAAGGGTATAGTAAGACACAGGGGCTGGAAAGCTCAGAACATAAACCTTCCTGACCTTAAAAAAGTTGATGATGCTTCTTTTCTTGTTCCTGCTGAAATTGAAGTAGAATAAAAAGGTTTTTTTATAATGAATGCAAAATATCTTATTGGAATTGACCTTGGAACCTCTAACACTGCGGTTTCATATGCAAAAATAACAGAAAATGACGAAAAGCCTGAATTTAAGATTTTTGAAATTCCCCAGATTGTAAGACCCGGCGAAATTCTTTCAAGGCCTCTTTTGCCGTCATTTATTTATTTTCCAGATGATAATGAAAAAAAAAGAGGGAATTTTTCTCTTCCGTGGAAAGATGATGAAACCTTTATTGTAGGGGAATATGCAAGAAAAAGAAGTTCTGAAATTCCATCAAGGGTTATTTCTTCTGCAAAATCATGGCTTTGCAACAATCATGTAAAAAGAGATGATAAAATTATTCCATGGGAGAGTGATCAGGTAAGCGAAAAATTTTCACCTGTAAGAGCTCAGGCTGAAATTTTAAATCATATAAAAAATGCCTGGAATCATAAATTTTCAGGTGAGGATCAAAATTCATTTATTGAACAAAATATAACGGTTACAATTCCTGCTTCATTTGATGCAGTTGCAAGGGAACTTACCTTAAAAGCCTGTAATTTTTGCGGAATAAAAAATCTCACACTTATGGAAGAACCCCAGGCAGCCTTTTATTCATGGCTTCTTTCAAATGAAGCAACATGGAGAAAACAGATAAAAAAAGACGAGTCAGTTCTGGTCTGCGATATTGGCGGGGGAACAAGTGACTTTACTCTTATAAGAGTTTTTGAAACAGATGGAAATCTTGAACTTGAAAGAACAGCTGTTGGAAATCATCTTCTTGTTGGAGGTGACAACATGGATCTTTCTATTTCATACCTCATAAATTCAAAAATTGCTTCAAATGGAAAAAAGCTTGATAAATGGCAGCTTCGCTCCCTTGTGAACAAGGCTAGAGATGCAAAGGAAGAACTTTTATCGGATAAAGCAAAAGAAAAATATGAAATTTCAGTTTTAAGCAGGGGAATGAAACTTATTTCTGGCACAATTAAAAGTGAGGTTTTATCTTCAGAGCTTGACCAGATTGTAAAAAACGGATTTTTCCCACAGTGCAGTTTAGAAGAAAAACCTGTAAATAACAGAAAAACAGGACTTATGGAAGCAGGACTAAATTATGAATCCGATCCTGCCATTACCAAGCATCTTGCAGAGTTTGTTTCAAATTTTGCTTCCAATTCCTTTCCATCATACATTCTTTTTAACGGCGGAGTAATGAAATCAAAGGAATTAAGAAATCACATTACTCAAACTGTTTCTTCCTGGAATGACTCAAATGAAATAAAAGAACTTGAAAACAATAATTCAGATATTTCAGTTGCTCTTGGAGCCTGTTATTATTCATTTATAAAACTTTCAGGCGGAATAAGAATAAAAAGCTGACTTAATAAGACCTATTATATTGAAGTAAGCTCATCAATGCCTGCAATCCCAGGTATTCCGGCTCCTACAAAAGCTTTATGTGTAGCACCCTTTGGAATGGAAGAGGGAAGCCTGATTAAAATTGAAGGCAAAAAATATATGCTTACCCTTGGAGAAGATGTTTCATTTAATCTTTTTGAATCTTCAATGGGAAAAGACGACAAAGCCGGAGAAACCATAGAAGATTTTTCAAACAACCTTGAAAAACTCACAGAAATTGAAACCTTTTTAAACGGAAATAAAGGTGAAATGGTTCCGGTTGTTCTTGAAACCCATGTTACAGAAATAGGAACTCTGGAGTTTTATTGTGTTTCTGTTGAAGACAGCAGAAAGTGGAAGTTGGAATTTAATTTAAGACAGCAGAGCAATTGAATTTTTCGGAGGATTTTTGAATAAAACCGATTTCAGATACATAATTGGAATAGACCTTGGAACAACTAATTCAGCTGTATCATATCTTGATACTTATGAAGGTAAGACTCCAAAGATAAAGCAGTTTCCAATTTATCAGATAACAAGAAAAAATGAGTTTTCACCTTTAAATGTATTGCCTTCATTTTTATATATACCCGGCACTTATGAGCTTTTGGAATCTGACATAAAGCATCCCTGGCCTAAAAAAACTGATGATTTTGCCGGAGCCTTTGCAAGGGATTATGGAGGTAAAATTCCAAAAAGACTTGTTTCCTCAGCTAAAAGCTGGCTTTGCCATGACAAGGTAGACAGAAATTCAAAATTTCTTCCCTGGGGAAGTGATGAAAATGTTCCAAAAAAATCACCTGTTGAAGTTTCAGCAGAATATCTAAGCCATATTAAAAACTGCTGGAACATGGATAAAAAACAGGATGACAGGCTTTTTTTTGAAAATCAGTTCATAATTTTAACAATTCCTGCTTCCTTTGATGAAGCTGCAAGAAATCTTACTTTAAAGGCAGCTGAACTTGCAGGTTTAAAAAATGTTGTACTTCTTGAAGAGCCCCTTGCTGCATTTTATTCATGGCTTGATGAAAAGGAAAAAAAGTTTGATTCCTATGTATCTGAAAATCAGCTGATTTTAGTTTGTGACGTTGGAGGCGGAACAACTGACTTTACTCTTATTGCCCTTAGAAAAGATGATGAATCCTTAAAATTTGAAAGAATTGCAGTTGGAGACCATCTTATTTTAGGCGGAGACAATATTGACCTTGCACTTGCAAGACTTGCAGAATCAAAAACTCAAGGAAAAAATAATCTTTTAAAAGGTGATAAATGGAAAACTCTTTGTCATCTTTCAAGGGAAGCCAAGGAAAATATATTAGAAGGAAAATCTGAAAAAGAAAGGCTTACAATAGTTGGAGAAGGTTCAAAATTAATAAAAAACACATTTTCTGTTTATCTTGAAAAAAATGAAGTGGAAAATATTGTTTTAAACGGATTTTTCCCTGAAGTTTCAAAAGATGAATCTTTTGAAGATGAAAAAAAGAAAAAGGGAATAACCGAATTTGGACTTCCATATGAGTCTGAGCCCTCAATTACAAAGCATCTGATAAAATTTTTATTAAGACATAAAGATGATGTAAAAAAAATTACAGGAAAAGATTTACCGTTTCCAGATCTTATACTGTTTAACGGCGGTTCGCTTAAACCTGAGATAATTCAGCAAAAAATTATTAAATCAATTCAGTCTTTTTTTGATTTAAAATCTGATATCCCAAAAATTCTGGAAAACAATAAACCGGACACTGCAGTTTCCCTTGGAGCTTCCTATTATGGAAAAGTAAAACTTGGTCTTGGTGTAAAAGTTGGAAGCGGAAGTCCAAGAAGCTATTATCTTGGAATTGAAACAAAGGAAAATAAAAAAGGGGTAATCTGTCTTGTTGAAAGAGGGCTTGAAGAGGGAACCAAAATAAAACTTCCAAAGGATTATGAATTTTCTGTAAAAACAAATATGCCTGTAACTTTTACACTGTATTCCTCAAGTTACCGCTCAGGTGATAAATGCGGAGATTTTATTGAAAATATTGATGAATCCTTTTCACCGCTTCCGCCTTTGCACACAATAATAAGTTACGGCAAAAAAGATGAAAAAAAAGACATTTCAATTGAATTAAAGGCAAAATATACAGAAACAGGAAATCTTCAAATCTGGTGCGATTCTGTTGAAACTCAGCACACCTGGGATTTATCCTTTGATTTAAGGGGAGCAAAGGAAGTTTTTCCAAAAATGGATACAGGAGTTGATACTTCCGTAATAATAGAAAATTCAAAAGTTATTGAAGCTTTGTCTTTGATTGAAAATGCATTTGGCGGTGACAAGTCAAAGGTAAATTCAGCTGCAAAGGATTTGTCAAAATTTTTGCAGATGTCTAAAAATAAATGGCCTTTGATGTTTATAAGAAAAATTGGTGATTTTTTAGTTGATAACCCTCAGCTAAGAGAAAAATCTCCTGTTCATGAAGCAAGATGGCTTAACCTTGCAGGATTTTGTTTAAGGCCTGGAATTGGAGACCCGTTTGACGAGGCAAGAATAAAAAAAATCTGGTCAATTTATTCAAAGGGACTTGTTTTTCCAAATGAAATTCAAAATAAAAATGAATGGTGGATTCTATGGAGAAGAATTGCAGCAGGACTTAAACCAGGATATCAAAGACAGATTATTCAGGATATTTCATCAATTTTAAAGAAAAACAGTTTTGACTTAAAAGAGAAAATGGAACTCTGGTCATGTGTTGCAAACTTTGAATATCTTCATTCAAACGACAAACAAAGGCTTGGGAATACCCTTAAAAATGAACTTAAACCAGAAAAATCAGACCCTAGACTTTTAATATTTCTTGGAAGAATAGGCTCAAGAGAGCCGCTCTACGGAGATATAAACAAAGTTATTTCTAAAGATACTGCCTTTAAGTGGATAGAATTTCTTATGACAAAAAAATGGGGAGAAATTTCTGAGGCAAGATATGCAGTTTCAAGAATTGCAAGACTTACAGGGGACAGAACAAGGGATCTTGATGAAGAAAAAAGAAAAATTGTAATTGATTTTCTTGAATCATATAAAGACTTTGATAATTCAAAATATGTAAAAGAAATTATTGAAATGGAGTCAAATGAGGAAGCCGCAGTTTTTGGTGAATCTCTTCCTGCAGGGATTACTCTTCATCACAGTTCGACTTGAGTGAAGCATTTTTATATTACTGGTGCCTAAATTTTAAAAGGAGAAGTTAAGATGACTTTTGAAATCCCGGCTTTAAATAAAAACCATGAAAACAAGGAAAGAAAAGCCGGGTTTGAAATTGAATTTACTGGAATAGATTTAAAAGATGCAGCACATGTTGTAAAAAATATATTCAATGGAAATGTTTTTGAAAAAAGCAAATTTGAATATATTGTTTCAGATACTTTGTTTGGCGATTTTTCAATAGAGCTTGATGCTGATATATTGCTTAATAAAGGTTATGAACACTATCTTTCAAAGGCAGGAATAAATCTTTCAGACTACAAAGTAAAACCTGAAATTGAAGAGCTTTTAAATAAACTAGCCTCTACTGTTGTTCCATACGAAATTGTAACCCCTCCGATTCCTTTTTCAGATCTTTATCTTGTAGACAATCTTTCAGATGAATTAAGACTTTTTGGTGCAAAAGGAACAAAATCCTCATTTTTAAATGCCTTTGGAATGCATATAAATGCAGAAGTTCCTTCATTTGAAGCTGATGTTCTTGTTTTTTACTTAAAATCATTTTTTCTGTTGTATGATTATATAATTGAAAAATCTCAAATTGATTTTTCAAGAAAAATGACACCTTTTATTGATAAATTTGAAGATGAATACATAAATCTGGTTTTAAATGAAAACTATCTTCCTTCAATAAATGAATTGATTGATGATTATATAAAATTTAATCCAACAAGAAACAGAGCTCTTGATATGCTTCCTGTTTTTGCTTTTATTAATGAAAACAGAGTCAAAAACAATGTAAAAGACTATCACTTAACAGGTAAAAGACCGTCATTTCATTACAGGCTTCCAAATTCATGTGTCGGTTCAAAAGACTGGAAACCTTCTGGTGAATGGAATTTATGGATTAAAATTGAAAATCTTGCTTCAGACAAAGACAAAATAAATGAGCTTTCAAAAGAATTTTTTAATAATCAGAAGAATTTTTTTCATAAAACAAAATGGATTTCAAAAATAAAAAAATTTTACAATGAAAAATAAACCTAAAATTGGAATAACAGGACCAGCATACGGAGGAATTTCTGCATTTTTTTTCACTTCAATTGCAGTAATTCTTGCGGGTGGAAGACCTGAAATTTTAACACCTTCAAAAAAAATAAACAAATTTGACTTTAACGGGATTATTTTAGGCGGCGGCTCTGACATAGACCCTTTAATTTACAAAAAAGACCCAAAAGATTTTTTTATTTCCATTTCTGAATTTGAATCTGAAACAAAAGTAAAAAAGAAAAAAAGAATTTTATATTATCTTTTTTTCCAGCTTTTAATTTTATTCAGATGGGTTTTTTCCACAAAAAAAAGATTTAAAATTGATAAAAAAAGAGATCAGGCAGAGTATTTGATTTTAAAAAAAGCAATTGAAAAAAATATCCCGGTTCTTGGGATATGCAGGGGAGCCCAGCTTATAAATGTTTTTTTCAATGGAACCCTTTATCCTGACACTTTGGAATTTTATGAGGAATATCCAAGAATAAGAACTATTCTTCCAAAAAAAGATGTAAATGTAGTAAAAAATTCAAAACTTTTTAAAATTCTTGAACAGGAAAATTTAAGTGTAAATTCCCTGCATCATCAGTCTGTTGCCAAAAAAGGCGAAAATATAAAAATAAGTGCAAAAGAGCCAAATAATGTTGTTCAGGGAATTGAGCATGAAAAAATGGAATTTGTTATAGGTGTTCAATGGCATCCTGAATATCTTTTTTATGATAAATTTCAGAGAAATTTGTTTATTGAGCTTGTAAAAAAAGCAAAAAAAGACTGAATTTTTTACGTTCCCAAGCCAGAGCTTGGGAACGAGCCTTAGCATGCTTGCTGGTTCCCAAGCTCCTGCCTGGGAATCTATAATGATACCTGATAAAATTTCAGGGAAAAAATTTATTTTTTATCCTTTGTCTGTTTTTTTACTTCCCATTCCTCAATTTCATGGGGATTGTCAACTTCTTCCCATCCTGTAAACATAGACTTTATGTGTGCAGTCCAGGTGTGACCGGTTGTTGTCATATAGACATGGATAATTAAAAAAACAATAAATGCAAAGGCTCCTATTGTATGAAGTGCCCCCAGAAGAGATAAATCTTTTATAACCATGCTTTTTGGCAGTTCATTGTAAAAATAATAAAGAAATCCTGTAATTATCTGATATGGAATGAGAAAGGAAACAATTGCCAGGTATGTTATTCTCTGAAGCGGGTTATGTTTTTTTCTTTTGCTTTTTGGGACTGGATGAGGATATCCCTTGAAAATATAGAATGCATAATACATCATCACATCAAAAATTTTTTTCATTGTGGGAATATATTGTCTCCATTCTCCGGTTATGGACATCCAGAATATTATGAAAATAAAAAGTATGAGCCATGTCCAGGCTGCATAGTTGTGAATTTTAAATGCATTTTCAAATCCAAGGATAGAATAGGTGCTGTGGATTTCAAAACCGGTAATTATAAGAAGAATAATCAAAAGTCCCTGCAGCCAGTGCCAGAATCTTTCAAACCTTGTATATAGATAAATTTTTTCCATTTTTTATTCCTTTTTTGAAGATGAAAATATTCTGATTATTCCGTGAACAAAAACAGTACAAAGGGATAAAATTATCAGTGCAAAGCCTGTTTTGTCTATAAACCCGAAACTGTCTCTTCCAGGCATGTAAAAACCTGCCATTTTTTTAAGTCGTCCGTTTCTTGAGTGGCATTCCTTGCATGAAAGAGCATTTTTGGCAGGTGCAACCATGTGGGTTGTGGGAAAATGATATTCAGTTTCTATGAAATCATACTCTCCGCTGTAAGGGAGTTCCATATAATCCATGGCTGCCTGGATTGCATTACCCCAGTGGAAATTTTTCCAGTACGATGTTTTGTCGTTGCCAAAAAGGTGTACAGCAGCCATTGTGTTGTTTTTTTTGTCATATGGCTGTTTTGCTTTATGCACTTTGAAGGGATAGATCCTTGATTTTTCGTCATTCATATCACCCATTACACGGTTAAGCTTTACAGGGGGATCTGAAGGATCAATTTTATCTGTTAAAAGGGTATATTCCATTGATCCGTTAAACCAGAAATATTCAGGCTCAACATTTTTTTCCCAGACAAAACTCCCTTTTTTAGACATATAATTATGTCTTTTCATTTCTTCATCTTCAGTTAAATATGGTTTTCCGTTTTTCAGTTTTCCGGCACTTGACCAGTCCCAGTACATTTTCGTGGGATTTTGTCTTGCAAAAGCAGGTATATGACATGCCTGGCAGGAGACCCTGTCTGTATGGTCATTAAGCTTTTTGACTTCTTTGTGAGGTGTTTCTGTATGGCAGGATACACATGAAATACGCTTTACCATATCTG
>JBFWJK010000115.1:0-11328 GCA_050253255.1 Desulfobacteraceae bacterium
TAATTCAGAAGTTAACTTTATTCTTATCCAGTAAAGTTGATTAAGGTCTTATTGAAAATTTTTATTTTAAAATCATGCGGGTATGACTCCAGAAGCATTACAGGCGAATTGTCGTAAAGATCCTGATATTTCAGCTTTTCCTCAAAAAGCTCATCCTCTGTTTTTTTTCTCCTGTTCATTTCGATTACTAGGTTTTCGTTGGCTTTTTTCAGATGCAGTGTTTTTTTGTGAACCGCTTCTTCAAGCTCCCTGTTTTTATCCAGATTGTTTTTCAGTAGAAAAAACAGGCATAATATTAAAGATGCAGCAGGGCCTATGAATATTATTCTGTATAAAAAGGGGAGGGAAAATGCTTCTTTTTTTATTGAAGACTCTATTGTCCAGCCAAGATTCCCGAAAGATAAGGAATCTGAAAAACTTATGGCTGAGTTGACTTTGTTACCGTAAATTACGCCGCCGTTTTTATCTTTAATCACAATATTTAATTCTTCAGGAATTATTCCGGTCAGGGCTTCATTGAAAAGAGCCGTGATGTCATATATCCCTATGGCAAGCCCGAAAAAACTGTTGTCTCTGAATATTGGGTTTCTTGCGGCAACTCCAAGTCCTCCCTGCCTGAGAAGAAAAGGGCCCTGAATTGTCAGTTTCTTTGTCTGGATTGCTTTTTTTACATATGGACTGCGCTCATCGTCCTTGATGAGGGTCATTTTTTTCTTTATTGTGATTTCATTGGTTTTTGGAGGAAAAACATATTTCACTGAGGTTTCACTGTCGGCAAACTGAAGGGCTCTTACAGGCAGATTTGAATTCATGAGCTGGAAAGCGAAACCTGAAAATTCATCGTATGTTGTATGGGGATGGATTTTGAACAGGGCTTCTATTGACTTAACTGCTCCAAGCCTTATTCTGATTGAATCTTCAAGCTTTGTTTTAGAAATTTTAAGCAGGCTTAAAGCTTCTTTTTTCTTTGATTCCTTCCATAAATCATTCCCTTTTTTATCCGCAGCAAAAAGGATTATGAATAAAATAATTGTAATTGAATAAAGTATCAGTTTTTTCATTTGAATTATCTGCGCAGTATATATTTTAAGATAAAAATTATAACTTTGTTATTAATTTAAGGATACTTGATTTTCTTGGATTTAAGTCAAATGGTTAAATAAGAATTTTTTTATATTCTATAACTTTACATAATTAAAATAAAAATAAAAGCTCAAAAAATGTCATGTTACGTATCAGCTGACAGGGCAATATCTGTTTTTTTAAACAGCAGGTGGTTAAGAGTTATTTGGATTTTAAGGCTTTATTATGTTTAAATATTTGTTATAAAAAAATTTTTATTACATGAGATTTATTATAAATTTTTTAAATAAGGTGACAATGAATGGGTTTTAAAAATAAAAAGAAGTTTATTTTTTTCTTTGTTCTTATTGTTGTTTCAAGTTTTAGCTCTGTTTATGCCTGGGAACTTCCTGAAGAAGTTGTTGTAAGAAATACTTATCCTCCAAGGAAATGGAAAATGGAAAGAACCGGTGCTGAAAATGAGGGGAAATATTCAATTGTACGTTATTGGCTTTATGCTTCCACAGGAAGAAGGGAAAATTTTTTCAGAAACGTTATTGTATGGAAGCAGGATGATCAATTCTGTGTCAGGGTGCTGCGGCTTAATTTTACACCGGACAATTTTTCTGCAGACTGTTCCAGGGCCGTAAATGAAGACAGTGTACGAAAAATAGTGTATAAAAGGCTCAGTTCTTCGGGTTCATTAAGATAACAGATCTTTTTTGATAATTTTTCCTTTTTCCTGATATCCGCGGTTAATATCATAAACTGTAACTCCGTTTTAAAATCGGCCTCAATATGAATCAGAGCTTTTTATTGACTCCAGGCGGGTTTAGACACAAAATTAAGCTGGTTTTTAATGAAAGGTATTAATACCAGATATTTAAAAAGCGTGAAAAATATGTTTGTTTGCGTTCTCAATCAAAGGCAGGTCTATATGAATAATTATGAAATTTTCAAAGAAAAAGCAGAGGCTGTTCAGGGTGTAGTGAAAAAGATTAACTCTCTTGATCAGGCTGTTTCATATGTAGAAGAAATTTTTGAAAACAATGATTTTAAAAACAAGACTCTTGCAGCTCCCTTATTTGATGAAAAGGTTCTTTCAGACTTCTCTGATTCTCTTAAAAACAAAGGAATCTCTTTGTTAAAAAAGGATCTTAGAAATCACAGGGACGGCACAGATGTGGGGCTTACTTTTGCAGATTTTGGAATTGCAGATACAGGAACCCTTGTTATCGATTCTGCAAAAGAGGATTTAAGGCTTGCAACAATGCTTTCAAAAATTCATGTCGCTGTTCTCCCGGAGTCTAAAATTAAAGGTAAAACAGAAGATATTGAAAACGAGCTGAATGCTTTTCTTTCAAAGGAATCTGCCTTTGTTGCCTTTATAACAGGAGCCAGCAGAACTGCAGATATAGAAAGGGTTCTTGCCCTTGGCGTACATGGGCCGGTAGAACTTCATATTCTGGTTTACGAAGGAGTTTGAAATGAACAATAAGAAAAAAGAGCTCAGGGAAGAAATTCAAAAATCCCTTGATAATAAATTTTTAAGAAAGTCCATGGATAATTTTGCTCTTGCCTACAGGAAAGGCCACGAAAAAGCATATTCGGGGCTTGATAAGGATAAGCTTGTCTCCGAGGTAGCGGCTGCCAAAGATTTTGCTCTGGCAGAGATGGATTCTCTCATGGATAAGTTTACAAAAAATGCAGAATCAAAAGGAATGAAAGTCCATTTTGCAAAAAATGCAGAAGAGGCAAATTCAATCATAGCAAAGATAGCAGAAAATACCGGAAGCCGAAAAATAGTAAAGTCAAAATCTATGACTTCAGAAGAGACTCTTTTGAATCACTATCTTGAAGACAGAAATTTTGAGGTAACTGAAACAGACCTTGGCGAATGGATAATCCAGATGAGGCATGAAGGGCCGTCTCATATGGTAATGCCTGCAATTCATCTTTCCAGATATCAGGTTTCAGATCTCTTTGAAAATCTTACCCATGAAAAGCAGAACCCGGAAAACATAGATTCTCTGGTCAAGGTTGCAAGGAAAGAGCTGAGAAAAAAATTTGCAGAAGCAGATATGGGGATAACAGGAGCAAATTTTCTTCTTGCAGATACGGGTACAATAGGTCTTGTCACAAATGAAGGGAATGCAAGGCAGGTCTCGACACTTCCGAAAACCCATGTGGTACTTGCCGGGATAGACAAGGTTCTCCCGTCAGTTTCTGAAGCACTTAAAATTTTGAAGGTACTTCCAAGAAACGCCACAGGCCAGATATTAACAGCATATGTTACATGGATAACAGGCCAGACCGAATGTTTGAGCCATGAAAAAAAGAAAAAAGATATTCATATTGTTCTTCTGGACAACGGAAGAAGTGAAATGGCAAAAGATCCTGAGTTTTCTAAAGTGTTCCGCTGTGTGCGCTGCGGTGCATGTGCCAATGTGTGCCCTGTATACAGAATGGTTGGAGGGCATACAATGGGTCACATTTACATAGGAGCAATAGGGCTTATTCTTACATATTTTTTCCACGGAAGGGATGAGGCCGAAAAACTTATAGGAAACTGTATAGGCTGCGGAGCATGCAGAACTGTTTGTGCCGGCGGGATAGACCTTCCAAATCTTATTAAGGCCATAGCTCACAGAATTGAAAAGGAAAAGGGCGGGGCACCTGTTTCAGGTCAGCTTCTTTCTGCAGTAATGAAAAACCGAAGGCTGTTTCACACTCTTTTAAAATTTGGTAAATTTGCCCAAAAACCTGTGAAAGATTCAAAAGGCTATCTTCGTCATCTTCCCATGATATTTGCAAAGGAACAGAATTTCCGGACCCTTCCTGCTATTGCAGACAAGTCTTTCAGGGATATATGGAAAGAGGTTAAGCCAAGGCTTGAAAATCCTAAAATGACAATTGCTCTTTTTGCAGGTGCGTTCAGGATTTTATCTACCCTGAGCAGCTCAAAGCTTTTGTTGAAATACTTGAGGCTGAAAATATAGCTGTTGAATTTCCCGCGGGCCAGACCTGCTGCGGGCTTCCCTTAAAAATGATGGACAGGGTGGAAACTGTAAAGGATATAACAGATCAAAATCTTGAGGCTTTTGATCCCCGGCGCTATGAATATATTGTAACTCTTTGTGCATCATGCGCTTCACAGCTTGTGGAATATCCAATGATAAAAAAAAGCGGAAGGTCTGAAGAGTTTGCAGAAAAAATAATTACTTCAGGAAAATTCCTTTCAGATATTGTCAGGCCCGGGCTTTCAAAAAATCTTTCAGATAAAAAGGTTACCTTTCACTCCCCATGCCATCTTCACAATTGCATGAAAGCTGATAAGCAGGCCAGGGAGATGATAGAAAAAACAGGAGCAGCTTTTACAAGAGCTGAAGATGAAATGTCATGCTGCGGTTTTGGCGGATCATATTCTGTAAAATATCCTGAGATCTCTTCACAGATTTTAAAGAATAAAATAGGAGATTTCGTTAAAACAGGAGCCTCTGAAGTTATAACAGAGTGCCCTGGATGCATAATTCAGCTTAGGGGCGGTGCTGACAAAGAAAATGCCGGATTAATTGTAAGACACCTTGTTGAACTTATAAGGGAGGCTATGTAAAATTTTGGAAAGCTGGTTGTTTTTAAAACGAAAACGTTTATTTGATTAATTTAATCCTCGGAATACGCCATTTATTCGGGGGGAATCTTTCTATTGAACAAAAAAATCTTTGTTTCTGGAAAATCACTATTCAGTAATTGGCCGAAAACGAAAATTTTTTGTTCAGTTCAAGGAAGATGAAAAATTCAACCGCAGGAATACATTGATTATTTTGAGAATTGAATTTTGAATCTGACTTAAGAATGGACAAAAAAGGCCGTTTTCGTTCAGCCACTATTTAACATAAAAAAGCCTGCATGAGTAAAGCGTGCAGGCTTTTAATTTTTTTAAAAGAAAACCTTTATTTCGGAGATCTTCCGTAAATATCATCAAATCTTACAATATCATCTTCTCCAAGATAGCTGCCTGACTGAACCTCAACAATTTCAAGTGGAATTTTTCCCGGATTGTAAAGTCTGTGAAGAGTTCCAAGAGGGATATATATTGATTCGTCTTCTTTTAAAAGAATCTCTTCTTCTCCACGTGTAACAACAGCAGTTCCCCTTACAACAACCCAGTGCTCAGCTCTGTGGTGGTGTTTTTGTGCTGAAAGTTTTTCTCCGGGCTTTACTGTAAGTCTTTTAACCTGAAATCTTTCTGAAATATCAATTGTTTCGTAATTCCCCCAGGGCCTGTATACTTTTTTATGAATATCAGGCTCATTCCTGTTGTCTTTTTTCAGCTGTTCAACAATTTTTTTAACATCCTGAACCTTGTCCCTTGAGGCAACAAGGACAGCATCTGAGGTTTCAATTACAACATGGTTTTCAATTCCAACAGCGGCAACAATCCGGGAGGTGGAATGAAGAAGACAGTTTTTAACATCGGAAAGATAAACATCCCCTGAAGTAACGTTGTTGTTTTCATCTTTTTGCTTTGTCTGCCATAAAGCCTCAAAAGATCCAAGGTCATTCCATTTGCATGAAATTGGAATAACAGCAGCACGCTTTGTTTTTTCCATTATTGCATAATCTATTGAATCTTCAGGGGAAAGACTGAAACTTTCTTTGTCAAGCCTCATAAAATCAAGATCGACGCTGCTTTTTTCAACGGCTTTTTTTGAGCATTTCAAAATTTCCGGGGAATTTTTTTCAAACTCTTCTATTATTGTTTTTGCCTTGAAAATAAACATTCCGCTGTTCCAGAAATATCTGCCAGATTCAAGGTATTTTTTTGCAGTTTCAAGATCCGGCTTTTCAACAAATTTTTCCACCATTGAAACCTGATCTGAAACTGAATTTCCTTTTTTTATATAGCCGTAACCTGTTTCAGGAGATGACGGGATAATTCCAAATGTTATTACAAGGTCTTTTTCAGCAGCCTCATAACCGGATTTAATACTTTTTTTGAAGTTTTCCATATCACCTATGTAGTGATCTGCCGGAAGAACTATCAGGGTTGGATCGCTGTCAAGTTCAAGGGATTTAACAGCTGCAGCGGCTATTGCAGGAGCTGTGTTTTTTGCAACGGGCTCAAGTATTATTGAAGGGTTGTTTATGTTTATTTGTCTGAGCTGTTCTGCGACCATGAATCTGTGTTCTTCATTGCAGATAATTATTGGATCTGAAAGGTTTTCTATGTTTTCAAGTCTCAGAATTGTTTCCTGAAGCATTGTTTTTTCTGATGTGAGTTCAATTAGCTGTTTCGGGTAAAGCCTTCTTGAAAGGGGCCAAAGTCTTGTTCCTGAACCTCCCGCTAAAATTACTGGAATGAGCATGATTTCTCCGTTGATTTTATGATTGGCTTCTGTTTTTTAAGGATTAATCTTTTTTAGTATTTATTAACTGTTTATTTGAATTTCAGTCAATATTAAATTAGATTTATTTAATTGACACGCCTGCTTTGTGTGAATAACTTCTTTTAACATAAACTGAGCGTTTCATATTTTTAAATTAATAAATTAAGCTTATTTTATTATGCATTATAAATGACTGGAAAAAGAATTGGAAATTAAAATAGACAGAAAAGATATTGCCTTTGATTTTGACGGAGTAATGGCCGACACCATGGGACTTTTTGTATCTCTCATGAAAAAGGAATATCAGAGGAATGATATTTCAGTTGCTGATATTACAAATTATGATTTAAGAAAATGTCTTGACGTATCAGAAGAAATTTTAATGGACATAGGATTCAGGATAATAAGTGAAGACTGTTACAGTTTTCTAAGGCCGATTGACGGAGCAGTGGATGTTTTGACAGATTATGTCAGGGCAGGTGAAAAGCTTTTGATTATAACGGCAAGACCTGAGAAAAAACCTGTAGAACTATGGGTTAAAAACTATCTTGATATTGATGAATCAAAATTTGACGTTGTTGCAACAGGCGATTTTAATTCAAAAACAGATGCTTTGCATGATTTTAAGAAAAAATATCTGGTGGAAGACAGGATTGAAACCTGTTTTCATTTAAAGGAGAACGGGTTTGAGCCGGTAGTTTTTGTCCAGCCCTGGAACAGACTTCCAAACAATTTTATTGAAGTAAGTTCATGGTATGAAATCTCAAATCTTTTCGGCTGATGAATATGGAAAATCAGGCATGGGAAAAAGATATTTTAAATTTTGTATCTTTTCTTGCAGCTGAAAAAAATGCAAGTGAGCATACAATAACCGGCTACACAAAAGACATTGAGGATTTTTGTCTTTTTATCAGGAAAAACGAAGGCGGACTTTTGCCTGAAGATGTAAAAAAGGAGCAGATCAGAAATTATCTTTATTTTCTTCATTCAAAAAAGTACAAGCCTTCTTCAATAAGGCGGAAAATTGCTTCCATAGCCTCCTTTTACAATTATTTTCTTAAAACAGACAAAATTAAGAAAAATCCATGTACAGGTATAAGTCTTCCAAAGCTTTCAAAGACAATTCCTTCTTTTATAGGAATTGACGATATGTTTCATTTCCTTGATTCAATTTCAGTCAAAACCTGGCTTGATGCAAGAAACAGGGCTGTTTTTGAGCTTATGTACTCAACTGGAATAAGGGTTTCTGAGCTTGTTGGATTGAATGTTGAAGATGTTTTTGATTCAGGTTTTATTAAGGTTTTTGGAAAAGGAAGAAAGGAAAGGATAGTTCCCTGCTCATCAAAGTCCTTAAAATATGTAAGGGATTATATTGAGCTCGCGGAAATGGAAATTCACAGAAAGCTTGAGGGAGCACTTTTTTTAAACAGATTCAAAACAAGAATTTCAGCAAGATCAATTGCAAGAATTCTTGACGGTCTTATACTGAAAGCCGGGCTTCATTTTAAGACATCACCTCATAAAATAAGGCACAGTTTTGCAACTCACATGCTTGATAACGGAGCGGATTTAAGGTTTATTCAGGAATTTTTAAATCATAAAAGTCTTTCAACCACACAAAAATATACCCATGTCACAATGGACAGATTAATGGAAGTATATGATAAATCACACCCGAGAAATTAGGGGAATCAGGAGTTTTTAATATGGATAAATTCAAGGGAACCACAATTTTAAGCATCAGAAAAGACAACAAGGTTGTAGTTGCAGGAGACGGGCAGGTCACCTTAGGAAATTCTGCAATAAAAAAGACCGCAAGAAAGGTGAGAAGAATCTACAATGATAAAATTATTGTAGGCTTTGCAGGAGCAACAGCAGATGCATTCACACTTACAGAAAGGCTTGAAGGAAAACTTGAGCAGTACAGCGGAAATCTTACAAGAGCATCTGTTGAGCTTGCAAGGGAATGGAGAACAGACAAATATTTGAGACAGCTTGAAGCAATGATGATAGCTGCAGATGATTCAAGCACATATCTTATTTCAGGAACAGGAGATGTGATTGAGCCTGATGAAGGGGTAATTTCAATAGGTTCAGGAAGCATTTCAGCACAGTCTGCAGCTCTTGCTCTTTTCAGAAATACAAAAATGGATATTGAGGATATTGTCTTGAGTGCAATGGAAATTGCGGCTGAAACCTGTATTTATACAAATTCAAATTTTACAATTGAAAAAATAGAGAAAAAATAAAGGGAAATTTATTATGCTTAACCTTACACCAGCCATGATTGAACAGGAACTGGACAAATATATAATTGGTCAGAAAAACGCAAAAAAATCAGTTGCCATAGCCCTTAGAAACCGCTGGAGAAGACGTCATGTTGAAGAGGATTTAAGAGACGAAATTTCTCCAAAAAATATAATTCTGATTGGTTCAACAGGTGTTGGAAAAACTGAAATTGCAAGAAGACTTGCAAAGCTTACAGGCTCTCCCTTTGTAAAGGTTGAAGCCTCAAAATTTACTGAAGTCGGCTATGTTGGAAGAGATGTTGAGTCAATGGTCAGAGACCTTTTAAATACAGCAATTTCAATGGTCAAGGTTGAAGAGGAGGAAAGGGTCAGGGAAAAGGCCGGAAAAATTTCCGAAGAAAAGGTTTTGGACCTTCTTCTTCCCGGTTCAGGTCAAAGTGAAACCCAGAATTCCATGGACGTTGTTGAAACAGCTGAAACCCGTGAAAAAACAAGAGAAAAATTAAGAAAAATGCTTGAAAACGGAAAGCTTGATGAAAGAGAGGTTGAAGTTGAGGTAAATGAACGCTCAACTCCCATGGTAGAAGTTTTTTCAAATATGGGAATGGAAGAGCTTGGATTTAATTTCAAGGACATGATGGGAAATATTTTTCCCAAAAATACCAAAAAAAGAAAAATGAAGGTAAAAGACGCCCTTAAAATAATTGAAGATGAAGAAGCGGCTTCTTTAATAGATATGGATGCAGTTTCAAAAAAGGCAATAGATCTTACAGAGCAGTCAGGAATAATTTTTCTCGATGAAATAGACAAGGTTACTGCAAGAACAGGGGGAAAAGGCCCCGATGTTTCAAGGGAAGGTGTTCAGCGTGATCTTCTTCCAATTGTTGAGGGAAGCACCGTTGTGACAAAATACGGAAGCGTAAAGACAGACCATATTCTTTTTATTGCAGCAGGAGCTTTTCATATATCAAAGCCATCAGATCTTATTCCCGAACTTCAGGGAAGATTCCCAATAAGAGTTGAACTTGATTCTCTCGGAGCAGACGATTTTTACAGAATTCTCACAGAACCTCAGAATGCACTTACCTTACAGTATATTGCGCTGTTAAGAACAGAAGGAATAAATCTCTCGTTTACAGATGAAGCTGTAAAGGAAATTTCAAAAATTGCAGAAGAGGTTAATGCAGGGACTGAAAACATAGGTGCAAGAAGGCTTCATACAATAATGGAAAAGCTTCTTGAGGAAATTTTATATAAAGCTCCGGATATTGATGAGAAAAATATTGAAATTGATGGTGCTTTTGTTAAGGATAAACTTTCTGACATTAAAAATAATCAGGATTTGAGCAGATACATTTTATAAAAAGAGAAAATTAAAGATGACAGACACTATTTTTGATTCGCAAAGCCCTGGAAAAGTAGCTGATATACTTATTGAAGCTCTTCCATATATCAGAAAGTTTGCAGGCATGACAATAGTTATCAAGTACGGCGGTCATGCCATGGTTGATGAAAAGCTTAAACATGATTTTGCAAAGGATATCACCCTTTTAAAGTTTATTGGTATTAATCCAGTGGTTGTTCACGGAGGCGGCCCCCAGATTAACAATGTTCTGAAAAGAATGGGTATTGAAACAAAGTTTGTCCAGGGGATGAGATTTACAGATGAAGAAACCATGGATGTTGTTGAAATGGTTTTGGGCGGAAAGGTGAATAAGTCAATTGTTGCACTTATATCAGGTGAAGGCGGAAAATGTGTTGGTCTCACCGGAAAGGACGGAGGACTTATTGTTGCCGAAAAAATGCAGATTCTTCAAAAGATTGATGAAAACAAGCCGCCGGAAATTTTAGATCCCGGAATGGTAGGACGTGTTGTTGAAATAAGACCTGAAATTATAAAAACCCTTTCAGATAAGGGGTTTATCCCTGTTATTGCACCTGTTGGAGTTGGAAAAAACGGTGAAACATACAATATTAATGCTGATATTGTTGCATCTGAAGTTGCATCATCTCTTAATGCCGGAAGACTTATTCTCATGACAGATGTTGACGGTGTTTTAGATAAAAATAAAAATCTTATTTCATCAATAGACTCAATTAAAGCAAAAGAAATGATAGATTCGGAAGAAATTGTGGGGGGAATGATTCCAAAAATTGAGTGTGCATTAAAAGCTGTTGAATCAGGTGTCGGAAAAACACAGATAATAAACGGAACAAAAAGCCATGCAATTTTACTGGAGCTTTTTACTAACCAGGGTATAGGTACAGAGGTGTTTTCATGTCAGAGCTGATTGAAGTATCCGATTCAAATATTGCAGATACATATGCGCGTTATCCTTTCATGATTGAGCGGGGTGAAGGACTTAAAATATATGATGAAAAGGGCCGCTCTTTTTATGATTTTTTTTCAGGAATTTCTGTGTGCAGTCTTGGCCATTGTCATCCCGAAGTTGTTGAGGCCGTAAAAAATCAGGCTGAAAAGCTTTTTCATGTTTCAAACCTTTATTATACGCTTCCACAGACAAACCTTGCAAAAAAACTTGTTGAGTCAAGTTTTGCAGACAGGGTCTTTTTTGCAAATTCGGGAGCTGAGGCAAATGAGGCTGCAATAAAGCTTGCAAGAAAAT
>JBFWJK010000116.1:0-11325 GCA_050253255.1 Desulfobacteraceae bacterium
CCATAATATATTAATCCGGCTGCCCAGGTTACAAAAATCAGTTAAAAGACAGGCCCGCTCACATTTTATTGACTCCAAAAAAAAAGCATCTTCAACCGTTAAAGTTGAAGATGCTCCAATTTTCAAAAAATATAAAAAAATTTAAATTTTTCTCACATTGTCAGCGGCAGGTCCTTTTGGTCCTTCTTTGATTTCAAAAGTAACCTTGTCACCTTCGTTCAGTGATTTGAAACCATCTGAGTTGATTGCTGAAAAATGAACAAAAATATCTGTGCCGTTTTCCTGCTCAATAAAACCAAAGCCCTTTTTGTCACTGAACCACTTAACTACTCCGTTTGCCATCTAAACTAACCCTTTCTTAAATTTAATAATATAAAAGTTTCCCTTATCAATTATTTCACAATATAATTTGAGTGATTGACAAAGAAACCGGACCGCCTTAAAAGCGATTGTAAAATATTAATTTTTTTTTTATTCAAGGTCAAGATTAAATATTTGTTTGGTTTTCATTGTTTATCATAATGAATCGATCTGTTTAAAACTTACGGTGCAGATAAAAACATGATTACAGTATGCGCGGCAATAATTTACAATGAAAAAAAAGACAAAATCCTTATTGGAAGAAGAAAGTCGGGAGAATTTAAAGGATTCTGGGAATTCCCCGGGGGGAAACTTGAAAAAAACGAATCTCCTGAAAACTGTATTTTGAGAGAGCTTGAAGAAGAACTCTGTGCAAGGGGAGAGATATTATCACTGTTTCATGAACTCATCCATGAATACCCCGGCAAAACAATAAGACTTCTTTTTTTCAAAATCAGACTCATTGACACTGAAATCTGCAGCAACGACCACGATATTATTGTGTGGGAAAAACCTTCACAGTTTAAAAACTATAAATTCCCAGATGCAGACCTTAAAATCATTGAGCTTTTAAATGCATAAACCTTATACAGCAACAAAAAAAGGCAGCCTTTTCAGACTGCCTTAATGTGTAAGCAATTTTCTTATTTAAACTGCGCAGCTTCCGCCGGAACCGCAGCTGCTGCATCCGCCGGGTCCGAAATCAATACTTGAGTCAACTTTAAATCCTGTAGCAAGATAATCGATCTTAACAGGAGAAGCCTGCTTTAGAAATTCTTTTTCTGCAATGAATTTAAAACCTTCCACCTCAAATACTTCGTCTGTGTCTTTCTGCTCATCCAGAGCAAGTGCAATAGATGGGCCTGCTCAGCCGCCGCTTGCGACAAAAACTCTTACAGGCATAATTTCTTTGTCTGCAAAAAAATTTTTTATTTCCTGTATTGCACTTTTAGTTACTTCAATCATTATTTTGCCTCCGTTAAAAATTTTGTGCTGTTTTTTAGCACAACTATTTTAATAACTCAATAGATTATCCCAATAAATCTATTGAGTTGTATCAGTAATGATAATATATCCCGCCAAAGGTTACAAATTATTTCCTTTCTGTTTCAAATACTATATCCCCGCCTGTCATTTTAGCCCTGACTGTGCTTCCGTCCGCAACTTCTCCTTTTAAAATTGCAAGGGAAAGTCTGTTTTCAATCAGATTCTGCAGTGCTCTTTTAAGCGGCCTTGCCCCGAAATCAGGCGAATAGCCTGCTTCACCGATATAATCAAGAACACTGTCTTCAACCTCAAAGGAAATATTTCTTGTTTCAAGCCTTTTCTTCAGATTTTTAAGCTGAATTTTAACAATCTCTTTTATCTGCTCCCTGCCAAGATTGTGGAAAACAATTGTTTCATCAATTCTGTTAAGAAATTCTGGCTTGAACGAACCTCTGAGTATTTCACCCACTTTTTCAGTCATCTCATTGTAGTCTTTGCCTGCATACTCAAGAACAAGATGGCTTCCGATATTTGAAGTCATAATTATTATTGTGTTCTTGAAATCTACTGTTTTTCCATGGCCGTCTGTAAGCCTTCCGTCATCGAGAATCTGAAGCAGAATATTGAATACATCAGGATGAGCTTTTTCAATTTCATCAAAAAGAATAACAGAGTAAGGCCTTCTTCTCACAGACTCTGTAAGATAACCGCCTTCTTCATATCCTACATACCCCGGAGGGGCCCCTATAAGCCTTGAAACAGCGTGTTTTTCCATGTATTCAGACATATCAATTCTTATTACCGCATTTTCACTGTCAAATAAAAATTCTGCAAGCGCCTTGGCAAGCTCTGTTTTTCCAACCCCTGTCGGTCCAAGAAAAATAAACGAACCAATCGGTTTATCAGGATCGGATATTCCAGACCTTGATCTTCTCACAGCATCTGACACAGCTCTTACAGCCTCATTTTGGCCCACAACTCTTTTAGTGATCCGGTCTTCCATGAAAACAAGCTTTTCCATTTCGCTTTCAAGCATTTTGCTCACAGGAATTCCTGTCCATCTTGAAATAACCTGAGCAATATCCTCTGAATCCACTTCCTCCCTTATAATCGAGTTTTTTGATCCGATGGATTCCTTCTCCGCTTTTTCAAGCTCCCTGTTAAGCTCGTTCATTCTTCCGTATCTTATTTCCGCAACCTTTTCATATTTTCCTTCCCTTTCCAGTTTTTCAGCTTCAATTCCAAGCCTTTCAAGCTCCTCTCTTATACTTCTGACTTTACTGATCTTGTCCTTTTCGTTCTGCCATTTCCCTTTTTTCTCAAGAAGTTCCTCTTTCAGTGAAGAAAGCTCAGACTCAATTTTTTCAAGACGTTTTTTGGAACCTTCGTCCTTTTCCTTTTTAAGAGCCTCCCTTTCAATTTCAAGCTGAGTGATTTTTCTCTGAATTTCATCAATTTCAGCCGGCATTGAATCGATTTCTATCCTGATTTTCGAAGCAGCTTCATCGATCAGATCTATAGCCTTGTCCGGAAGAAACCTGTCTGCAATATATCTGTTTGAAAGTGCTGCCGCAGAAACTATTGCCGAATCCTTTATCCTTACTCCGTGGTGAACTTCGTATTTTTCCTTTAGTCCCCTTAAAATAGAAATAGTATCTTCAACATCGGGCTCTTTTATAATCAAAGGCTGAAACCTTCTTTCCAAAGCTGAATCTTTTTCAATATATTTTTTATACTCATTAAGGGTTGTTGCTCCTATACACCTTAAGTCACCCCTTGCAAGAGATGGTTTGAGCATATTTGAAGCATCCATTGATCCTTCGGCCGAGCCTGCTCCAACAAGAGTATGAAGCTCGTCTATAAAAAGAATTATTTCACCTTCAGATTTTTCTATTTCCTTTAAAACCGCCTTAAGCCTGTCTTCAAATTCACCTCTGTATTTTGCTCCGGCAACAAGGGCACCAAGATCAAGTGCAATAATTCTTTTATCTTTCAGAGTTTCAGCAACATCACCCTCGATTATCCTTCTTGCAAGCCCTTCTGCTATTGCTGTCTTGCCGACACCTGGCTCCCCTATGAGCACAGGGTTGTTTTTTGTTCTTCTTGATAAAATCTGAACAACCCGCCTTATTTCCTCATCACGTCCTATCACAGGATCAAGCTTTCCTTTTCTTGCAAGTTCTGTAAGATCCTTGCTGTATTTTTCCAGTGCCTGATACTTTTCTTCAGGGTTTTGATCTGTAACCACGTCGTTTCCCCTTATTGCAACAAGAATTTTTAAAATAACGTCTTTTGTAAGCCCGTTGGACTTAAAAAGTTTTTTTATCTTCTCTTCTGCATTGTCGATTAAAGACAGCAGAATGTGTTCCACACTTACATACTGGTCCTTCATATTTTCTGCTATGGCAAATGATGCATCCAGAACCTTGTGTGCATTTCTTGAAATATATACTTCGCTGTTTGAACCGGAAACAGAAGGTATTTCGTTTAAAAGAGCTTCAACACTTTTTTTGAAATTATCCCTTAAAATCCCTGCTTTCCCTAAAATTATTGATGTAATTCCATTGCTGTCTTCAGTCATTGAATGTAAAAAATGGATATTTTCTATTGCCTGATGCCCTTTTCTCAGAGCAAGACTCTGGGAATCGGCAACTATCTCCTGAGATTTAACTGTAAGTTTATCAAATTTCATATTGATTTGTTCTCCTTGTGATTATTAATTTACCCAATCAGTCTTGACAGATTAAATAAATTCTTTAACTTGAAATTTAAGCATTTGATAATTGTTGTCAAATATCCCGATATAAAAAGGCTTGATTTTTGCATACAATAAACAAGGAGACATTTTGATAAACTCATTTATGGATGAAGCCATTAATTCAGGAGCAGAAGCAGTTCTGCCCAAAAACCTCAGCGACAAGTGGCTTGAGCCGATATGCGAAGCAGGAGCAGAATTTTTAAAATCTGCCTTCAATGAAAAAAAAGAAGATCCAGAAACTTTTCTGAATCATGAAAAAGGCCTTCTTCTTTTAGCCGCAGCTTCAGAACTTATTCAGGCAAGATATGATTATCCGGCAGGATTTCATATTGCAACCCTTCCCCAGGACATGCTGTTTGAATACATTTCCTGCTACTCAATTGCCGCTCTTCTGGAAAAAGGAAAAAGAGAGTCTTTGTTTGAAATTCCCGATATTAACGAGGAAAATATTTTTGACCAGGAATTTATTTCAGATATAGAAAAAAACAATTCTGCTGTAAGCAGATATCTTTACAGCAGAATTTAAAATCAGGTAAATTTAACTCTGAGATTTATTTTCTGAGACTGTGTGCCTCTATTTTTTTTCTGAGCCTTAAATACGGGGCATACTCTTTATCGCATTTGCCTATGTGGTCACAATAAACATCAGCTATATGCTCCACCATTTCATTTTCAGGAGTTTCAGGATCTTCAGCGATTTTTCTTCTCAGCTTGACAAGACACCTGAGATAACTCTTGTGCTCTTTTCTGTGAAGATCCACCTCAGGATATCTGTATCTGGCAAGAAGCTTTTCTTCCTTTGCAAAATGCATCCTGAAACCGTCAATGATTGCATTCAGCTCTTCAATATTAAAAGTTCCGGGTTTTTTGGATAGTTTTTTTAAAACATCATTCAGCTTTTCAGCCAAAAATTTTCTAGGCTCATCAAGATCCTTTATCAAAACATCAAATTCACTTTTCCATTTGATTTCTTTCATCAATACTCACCTTTAAAAAAGAATATTTAATTTCTGGCCGAAAACTCAATTTTTTCAGCCGTTCACTCAAAATTTCACTACACATTATAGCAATGATTTTATATTTTAAAAGATACAAAAAACAGACCTTCACTTTTTTTTAAAAAGTATCAAACAAAAAATTAATAATTAAAACAATTTTTTCAATTCAAAAAAAATTTGCTTAATTTCATATGCGAATTATTGTAACCTCAAAGAATATTTTGATTCATTAAATAAACGCTTAAAACACATTTTTTTATCAAATCAATCAGATCACAGGAGAAATATGCCGCATATCGTCATTGCAGGAGGCGGTTTTGCAGGAATCAACGCTGCAAAAGCACTCGGAAATAAAAAGGATGTCAAGGTAACACTGATAGATAAAAAAAACCATCATTTATTTCAGCCGCTGCTTTATCAGGTTGCAATGGCAGGACTGAGCCCTGCAGAAATTGCCGCTCCAATAAGAAGTCTTTTGTCAAAATACAGAAACATAAGAGTTCTCCAGACAAAACTCATGGATATTAAGCCGGATGCAAATACTATAGAAACAGATTTCAAAGATATTACATACGATTATCTTATTCTGGCATGCGGAGCGAAAACATCCTATTTCGGCAATGAAAACTGGGAATGCAATGCACCGGGGCTAAAAACAATTGAACAGGCAACAGAAATAAGAAGAAGGGTTTTAACTGCGTTTGAAGATGCTGAAAGAACAGATGACCCTGCAATGCAGAAATTCCATCTTACATTTGTAATTGTCGGAGGCGGACCTACAGGAGTTGAGCTTGCCGGAGCAATAGGTGAAATGAGCAGGTTTACACTTGCAAAGGATTTTAAAAATGCAAATCCCAAACTTACAAGAATAATTTTAGTTGAAGCAGGAAAAAACATATTAAATGATTTCTCAAGAAAATTAAGAGAAAGAGCTGTAAGAGACCTTGAAAAGCTAGGAGTTCAGGTCTGGACTTCAAGTAAAGTTACAGATATCGATGAAAAATCAGTTACAATAGGAAACGAAAAAATACAGACTGCCAATGTTTTGTGGGCAGCAGGAATAAAGGCTTTTGAGCCTGCAAAAAACTTAAACCCGAAAACAGACTATATGGGAAGAATTGTTGTTGAAAAGGATTTGAGTATTCCTGGCCATAAAAATATTTTTGTAACAGGAGATCTTGCTTCTTTTGAACAGGAAAACATAGGACTTC
The DNA here is from genome assembly GCA_050253255.1 of Desulfobacteraceae bacterium. Taxonomy (GTDB): domain Bacteria; phylum Desulfobacterota; class Desulfobacteria; order Desulfobacterales; family JACKCP01; genus JACKCP01. Next base: position 6,315 of record JBFWJK010000116.1, read on the forward strand.
TTCCTCCCCTTGCACCGGTTGCCATGCAGCAGGGAACATTCTGTGCTAAAAATATTTTAAGGGAAATAAATGGTAAACAAAGAGATGAATTTTTCTATAAAGATAAAGGGAAAATGGCAACAATAGGAAGAAGCAAGGCAATAGTTGAAGTGGGTAAATTAAAATTTTCAGGTTTTTTTGCCTGGCTTGTCTGGCTTGTAATTCATATTTATTATTTATCAGGATTTAAAAATAAATTTTTTGTATTCCTGAACTGGACATGGTCTTATCTTTCATTCAAAAAAGGGGCAAGACTCATTCTTTCGAAAAAATGGAAGTCTGACTGATAAAAATATTAAGGGGACTTTTAAAGTCCCCTTAAATAGTAATTTGCCGTTTTAGTTCAGCAACTAAATACAAAATTTATTCATGATCCAGATCAAATTTATTCAATAAAATACTTTCTTGCCTTGTAAAAATAATCAAAGCCGGAAATAAGCGTAAGCACAAGCGCAATCCATATGAGAATATTTCCAATATATGCCATATCAATTCCAATAAAATTATAGTGATAGATCAGAGGAATAAGAGCTGCTATCTGAAAACCTGTTTTCCATTTTGCTACAACAGATGCCGAGACATCGTCATTGTGTTCTGTCATAAGATTTCTAAGGCCTGTGACAGCGAGTTCACGGCCAATTATTATACAAACCATCCAGTCAGGAACCCATCCCTTTGAAACAAGCATAATAAATGCAGAACTTATCAAAATTTTATCAGCAAGGGGATCCATCATTTTACCGAAATTTGAAACAAGCCCCATTTTTCTTGCAAGGAATCCGTCAACATAATCGGTTATTGATGCAAATATAAATACAAGAGCTGCAAAAAAACAATTCCAGAAGCTGTCTCCAAGCATAAGCAAAATAAGAACCGGAACCGCAATCACCCTGTAAAGGGTAAAAGCATTAGGATGCATAAGTTTTTTCTTTAAATCTTCATTAATCATGAACTTCATTTTCTTTAATCCTTCAAATATTTTTTTATCCCCTGGCTTAAAACTTTTTTTTCTTCAGATAATTTTTTAACACTTTTCTTAAAAACCGGATGAACAAAATTTTCATTTATATCCATCAATGGAAAAAGAACAAAAGCCCTTTCATGCATTCTTTCATGTGGTATCTTAAGATCTGGCAAATCAATTATTTCGTCTGAATAAAAGATTATGTCAATATCTATAATTCTTGGGCCGAACCTTATTTTTTTTTCACCCTGCCCCATTTTCTCCTGGATTTTTTTTGATGCTTCAAAAATTTCAAAAGCTGTTTTTTCAGATTCAAAAAAAACACAGCAGTTTATAAAACCCGACTGTTCTTTATAATCAACTGGCTCAGTTTCATAAAACTCAGAAACTTTAAGTTTACCAAATCCCTTTTCCAGAAAAAAAAGAGCTTTTTTTATATTTTCAATTCTTTTTCCGAGATTGGAACCAAGACTCAGATAAACATCTGCCATTACCTTATCTCAAATTCTTTTAAGGCAGGCTTGCTTTTTCTGTTGTTTTTTACAGCTGTAAGCCTCAGCTTATACCTGCCTTCCCCAAAATCTGAAAAAACATGGTAATTACGCTCACCTTCGATTTCTGCAATTTTTACAAAAGAATCAGGGCATGACTCGCATTCTGTCTGAGAAAGTTCCAAAATAAAGTAATCGGCATTTCCTTTATTATCGAAGAAAAGGGTATGCTTCTGATCTTTTGAAACAATTTCCAAATTTTCAGGCTTTGGAACTGTTTCCTTTTCAGGAACAAAAGGCATTGCCTTTCTCCCGCACCCTGAAAAAAGAAGACAGACAAAAACAAAGCTAATAATTAAATTTCTTTTGTTCTTCATCAAGAAGCTCTGCAATATTTTTTAATTCGTATTTAATATTTTCCCTTGATGTGCCTCCAAGAGATTTTCTTTTGTCTACAACAGCTTCTATATCAAGATATGAATAAATATCATCATCAAAAGCATCTGATATTGTCCTTAAATCATCAAGGCTTAGATTTTCAAGCTCACATCCCTTATCAAGAGCAAGTGCAACAGCTTTTCCGGTAATTTCATGGGCAAGCCTGAAAGCCACGTTTTTTTCTACAAGATAATCTGCCATATCTGTTGCATTTAAAAATCCGGACTTTGTTGCTTCAAGCATTCTGTCTTTGTTTATCTTAATCTCAGGAAGCATTCTGTTGTAAATATCAATGCATGACAAAAGAGTTTTTGCACCGTCAAACAAAGGCGGCTTGTCTTCCTGCATATCCCTGTTGTATGCCATTGGAAGGGATTTCATCAAAGTAAGGATTGCAACAAGACTTCCGTATACCCGTCCTGTTTTACCCCTTACAAGCTCCGGGATATCAGGATTTTTCTTTTGGGGCATAATTGAACTTCCTGTTGTAAAACCGTCTGAAATGGTTACAAAGGAAAATTCAGATGTTGACCACAAAATAAGTTCTTCTGAAATTCTGCTTAAATGCATCATGCATATTGATGCACATGACAAAAATTCTATTACAAAATCCCTGTCTGAAACTGCATCCATGCTGTTTTTTGTATAGGTTGAAAAACTTAAAAGCTCAGTTGTTCTTTTTCTGTCTATTTTATGGGGAGTTCCTGCAAGGGCTGCAGACCCTAAGGGATTTTCATCAAATCTTTTTAAACAGTCAAAAAACCTTGAAGCATCCCTTGTAAACATTTCATAGTATGCAAGCATATGATGGGCAAAAGAAACAGGCTGGGCTCTTTGCATATGGGTATAGCCAGGTAAAATTGTGTCGATATTTGAAACTGCTTTTTCATAAAAGTTTTTTCTTAAATAAAAAAGACCTTCAACAACTTCATTTATTACAGTTTTAAGATAAAGCCTTATATCTAGTCCTACCTGATCATTTCTGCTTCTTGCGGTATGGAGCTTTCTTGCGGCATCGCCGATTTCTTCGGTAAGATAAGACTCAATATGCATATGAATATCTTCAAGTGAATCATCATGTAAAAAATCACCTGATTCTATTCTTTTTTCTATTTTTAAAAGGCCCTGCTCTATTTTTTTTGCATCTTCTCTTGATATGATACCGCACTCAGAAAGCATTTTTGAGTGGGCAATACTTCCCTTTATGTCTTCTTTATAAAGGGCTGAGTCAAAGTCTATGGAAGAGGAAAACTTTTCCACAGCCTTGTCAGTTGTTACAGAAAAACGCCCTCCCCAGAGTTTTGAACTCATGAACTCCTCCGCATCATTTCCTGAATCCTCAGGCGAAGTGCATTAAGGCGTATAAATCCTTCTGCATCTTTCTGATTATAGGCTCTGTTGTCTTCTTCAAAGGTTGCAATATCAGGGTTGTAAAGTGAATTTTTCGATTTTCTTCCAAGAATATAGGAATTTCCCTTGTAAAGCTTCATTTTTACTGTACCTGATACTACCTGCTGAGTATGGTCTATCATGGTCTGAAGCATTTTCATTTCAGGTGAGAACCAGAATCCGTTGTAGATAAGCTCGGCATATTTTGGAATAAGGGAATCTCTTATGTGTGCAACTTCGCGGTCAAGTGTAATTGATTCAATTGCCATATGTGCATTTCTCAAAATTGTACCGCCTGGAGTTTCATATACACCCCTTGACTTCATTCCAACAAACCTGTTTTCAACAAGATCTATTCTTCCTATGCCGTTTTGTCCTGCAATCTGGTTTAATTTTGCAAAAAGAACTCCTGGAGACAGATATTCGCCGTTTACTGCAACAGGGTCACCGTTTTCAAACTCGATTTCAATTATTTCAGGTTTGTCGGGAGCCTTTTCAGGAGGAATACTCATTGTATACATATCCTCAGTTGCAGATTCCCATGGATCTTCCAAGACTCCGCCCTCATAACTTATGTGTAAAATATTTCTGTCTGTTGAGTATGGCTTTTCAATAGTTGTAGGAACCTCAATTCCATGTTTTTTTGCAAAAGCCATAAGAGCAGTTCTGGAATTTAAATCCCAGTCTCTCCATGGGGCTATGCACTTGATATTTGGCTCTAAAGCAAGATAGGAAAGTTCAAATCTTACCTGATCGTTTCCTTTTCCTGTTGCACCGTGACTTACTGCATCAGCGCCTTCTTTTCTTGCAATTTCAACCTGTTTTTTTGCAATAAGAGGTCTTGCAATGGAAGTTCCTAAAAGATAATTTCCCTCATATATTGCATTTGCACGAAAAGCCGGAAAAATATAGTCTTTGACAAATTCTTCCCTAAGATCTTCAATATAAACCTTTGAAGCACCTGTTTTAAGAGCTTTTGGCTCTACAAAATCAAGTTCTTCCTCCTGGCCCAAATCTGCAGTATAGGCAATAACTTCACAATCGTATGTTTCAATGAGCCACTTCAATATTACTGAAGTGTCAAGTCCTCCGGAATATGCAAGAACAACTTTTTTTATATCTGACATGATTACCTCTGTTATTTTAAATTGTTAGTAATAAAAATATCCAAAAGAGCCTTGTGCATGTGAAGCTTGTTTTCTGCTTCATCAAAAATTATTGAATGACTTCCCTCCATGACTTCATCGCTTATTTCCTCTCCCCTGTGTGCCGGAAGGCAGTGCATCACAGAGCAGTCTTTTGCAGCATGGCTTAAAAGAGAGGAATCAACAAAAAAGTTTTTGAAAACCTTTTCCCTTTCCTTTTGTTCTTCTTCCTGTCCCATGCTTGCCCATACATCTGTATAAATAATATCTGCATCTTTTACAGCTTCTTTTGGATCTCTGAATATTCTTATATTTTTATTTGCTTCAACGGCCTTTTCAAGAACTTCTTTATCAGGGTCATAGTTTTTTGGAATTGCAAGACTTAATTCAAATCCTAAAACCTTTGCAGCGTTTATCCATGAATTTGCAACATTGTTGCCGTCTCCAACCCAGGCATATTTTAAATTTGAGAGATTATTTATTCCGCCCTTATGTTCTGCAACAGTCATTAAGTCACTTAAAATCTGACAAGATCGGAAGAGCAC
>JBFWJK010000117.1:0-11237 GCA_050253255.1 Desulfobacteraceae bacterium
GGTGGGGCGGTTTTTTAATGATGACAAAGGATGAAATCCATTTCATTGTTGACAGTCTTTTTGTGGGAAACCGTCTTGAAAGAGGTAAGCTGAGGCTGGATGATGAAAATAATGAAGTCGACATAAAAAATATAACAGATCCAATAATCGTCTTTGCATCCGGAGGAGACAATATCACCCCTCCTCAGCAGGCCCTGAACTGGATTGCAAAGGTTTATAAAAACACAGAAGAAATAAAAAAGAACAATCAGGTCATAATTTATCTTGTTCACGAAGACATCGGTCATCTTGGAATATTTGTATCAACCAAAGTTGCAAAAAAGGAGCACAAGGAAATTCTTGGGACTGTTGATATGATTTCATACCTTTCTCCCGGACTTTATGAAATGGTTATAGAGGAAAACGATGAAACTGCCGAAAACTGGGAAGATCATTTTAAGGTTGGATTCCGTGCGAGGGAGATAGAAGACATTCTTCAGCTCGATGACGGTTTTGAAGATGAGGCAAGTTTTCTTCCTGTTGCAACGGTATCATCTTCTGTTGATAAATTTTACAATGCTTTTTTTAGTCCTCTTGTAACCATGTTTTCCAATGACATGACTGCTGAAGTTCTTAAGCAGAGTCATCCCTTAAGAACCCAGAGGTATGTTTTTTCAGATCTGAATCCTTTTGTAATACCGGTAAAAACCCTTGCCAGGTACGCAAAAAAATACAGAAAACAGGCTCCTGAAGATAATTTTTACAGAAAAATGGAAAAAAATATTTCCCATGCTGTGGTTCACGCCTTTGATCTTTACCGTGATGCCAGAGATTTAAGCCATGAGGTATTTTTTAAACATATGTACGGCAACCCGTTTGTTCAGTTTTTTTACAGAGACTATTTTGAGGAAAATATCTGGAAACAGGCTGAAGAAATAGTTGAAAAAGGACCAGATGCCGTTGATGCAAGACTCAGGTCAAAAATGGACAAGGGAGGATTCCCTGAAGGTGTTATAAGAATAATGATTGCAATAGCAAGTGCGGATGAAATAATTGACAAGTCGGAATTTATTACAGTGCAGTCAATTGTAAGAAGCCATCCAAAGCTCAGCAGACTTAAGCCTGTTCAGTTAAGGCAGATTGCAATTGAGCAGTCCAGACTTCTGCATCTTGACAGGGAAAAAGCCCTGAAAACTCTGCCAAAGCTTATTCATTACAAAAAAGACAGGAAAGAAGCTCTTGAAATAGCTGAAAAGATAGCACTTTCAGATTCGGTTATCGATGAAAAGGAAGAAAAAATAATTAAAAGAATTGAGAGTATCATGAAAATCTGATTCAGAATTAAAATCTGAATTTTTATACCGGGCGCCTGTAATTTTGAGGCGCCTTTTTTTTTAAAGAAAGAATCAATCCCTGCTAAAAAAGCTTTTAAAATAAATTAAGGTAAGAAAAATTTATTAAATCAAGGCTGATCAGGCCCAAAAAAGTCGTGCTTCGGCTGGGAAGATTATAATTGACGGCGTTATTTTGTGTTGTAAACAATGTATGCTGATGGTATCTTGATTTATAAACTAAAAAACAGGTGTTGTTTATGAGAAGAATTTTGTTTTTTCTTATTTTTTTCAGTTGTTTTTCAGCTGATCCTGTAATCTCAGATGATTCAAAGACCATTTTTCTTGTTCACAGTTATCAGAAAAATTACGGCTGCGGTCCTCTTATAGAAAAAGGGATGGATGGTTATCTTGGCAATAATTCAGATAAAAAAATAAATTATATCTATTACTATATGGACTCAATGGGTTCAGAACTAGACGAGAAGTTTTACAGTGAAAAAAGAGATGATATTTTAAAAAAAATAGAAAACTCAAATCCTGACCTTGTTGTTCTTTTTGATGATGTCGCCTGCAAAATTATGATTCCTGTTCTGGTCAATTCAAAATATAAGGTTTTATTCGGAGGAATGGATCTCCCGCCGGAAAAATATAATGAAAAATTTCATTTTATGAATTCCAGACAAAAACCGGGATTTAATATAACCGGTGTTACAGAAGAGGTTGATTTTACAAAAGCATTGGGTGTGCTTAAAGAAATAATCCCTGATAAAAAAAATATGGTTATAATCAGTTCGTCTTCAATGGATTTTATCCCTGAAGTTCTTGAAAACCTAAAAGAAAACATGAATGAAAAGAACCTGGAGTATCCATTTAAACTTTTAGGCACAGTATATGTAAACAATTTTACAGAATTAAAAAATCAGGTTATAAGATATGAAAATGATAAAAATACAGATGTAATTTTTGTTTTCGCTGCTATGGCTTTAGAAGATGAAAATGGCCGGATTGTTTCTGTAAAGGAAGCTGTAAAATGGCTTGTTAAAAATCAGCTTAAGCCCGGGCTTTCGTGGATGAATCACTGGATTGAGCTGGGACATTTATGCGGTGCCTGTGTTGATCTGACAAAATGCGGTATTCAGATGGGTAAAATTGCTGAAAGGATTTTAAATGGCGAAAATCCCGGCGATATCCCGATTGAAAAACCTGAAACTCACTTTATAGCACTTAACCTTGAAAGAGCTGAAATTTTAAATTTAAAGTTCCCTGTTCATGTGCTTGAAGGTGCTGAAATTGTTTATGAAAAAGCAATGTCTTTGTATTAGCCTTTATTTTAGTGAGCTTTGAGTGCATAAAGAAAAAATTAACTCTGATTTAAATTAATACTGTTTTTTTAATATATAGATTCAATAAGTTTTTGGGATTTTTTGATGAAAAAAAGGCTTTTTTATACACTAAGATCTAAACTTTTTATTTATACTCTTATAATTTTTATTATTCCTGTTTTTATTGCTACATACACTTCTGTAAGTCTTTTCAAGTCACATATCAGAAGTCTTATAGCCAATGAATTGAAATCAGATCTTGAAAGCGTATCTCTTATATTTCAAAACTGGAAAGACAGGCTTTATCATCACGTAAAGTCAATCACCCTTGACAATACATGCAAAATCACAATCAAGCTTGAAATATCCGAACAATTGGATGATTTTCTGGAAAGGCACAGAAAAGAATACAACCTTCATTATCTTGCCGCTTTTACCGAAAACGGTCATCTTCTTTCATGGTCAGGCTTCAGTAAACCGGATAATCTTGACGGCTCAAAAATAATAAAAAATCTTGATTCTGACATTTATGCTGCCAACCGCCCCTTTTATCAATATCTTTCTGCGGAAAACGGACCTCCTCAGAATATTTATATAGAATCTGTTCTTCCTGTTTTTCTGAGAGGAGAAAAAGTAGGTTATATTGCAGGAGGATATAATCTTACAGAAGGTAAATTTTTCATTAATGATATATACAAAAATTTCAAAGAAAATGTTTTTGCGGTACTTATAGGCAGCCAAGTAACAGCATTTGCATCAAATGATAAGGCTCTTAATTCTACCCCTCCAAAAAATATCACGATTGATGAAAAAGGGAAAAAAAATCAGATACTAAATATAAATGGACAAAAATTTACCTCAGCCTTTTTTATTGTAAACGACAGAAAAGGCTCCCCGGTCTGTACTGTTCTGATGGCTTCTGATCTGAAAAGAATGGAAGAGATGATGAAGGAAGCCAGAAATAAAATTATTCTTTTTTCAATGGTAGGGATTCTTTTAGCTCTTTTTTTTACATCAAGAATTTCAAGAAAAATTTCCATGCCTGTCAGGAATGTTGTTAAAGGAATGACTTTTGCCTCAAGAGGAAATTTTGAATACAGAGTTGAAGACCTTCATGCAAATGATGAACTTTCAAAGCTGGCTGCAGGTTTTAATTCAATGGCTGAAACTTTGTACAGACGGGAAAAGGAAATTCAGATCGAGAAGGAAAAGGCTCTCCAGTCAAGCAGGCTGAAAACAGAATTTTTAGCCAACATGAGCCATGAAATAAGAACTCCGATGAATGGAATTATCGGGATGACCGGACTTCTTCTTGATACTCAGGTTACTGACGAACAAAAAGAATATGCTGAAACAATAAAAAGCAGCGCAGACTCACTGCTTGCAATAATAAATGATGTGCTTGATTTTTCCAAAATAGAAGCGCAGCGGCTTGAACTTGAAATTATTGAATTTAATCTACGTTCAATAATTGATAAAGTCAGCGATCTACTTTCTTTTAAATCGGATGAAAAAAGTCTTGAATTTGTCTGTTTATGTGAGCCTGATGTGCCTGTATTTCTGCAGGGGGATCCGGGAAGGCTGCGGCAGATTATTATTAATCTCCTCGGTAATGCGGTAAAATTTACAGACAGCGGTGAAGTTACTTTAAGGGTTAACAGGATTTATCAGAATAACAATAAGGCGAAATTAAAGTTTATAGTCGAGGATACAGGGCGGGGAATTCCTGAAGCAAGAAAAAAAGAGCTTTTTAATCCCTTTGTCCAGGGAGACGGTTCAACAACAAGAAAATACGGCGGGACAGGTCTTGGGCTTGCAATTTCCAGGCAGCTTGCAGAAATGATGGATGGAGAGATCGGGTTTGAAAGCAAGGAGTGGGAAGGAACAACTTTCTGGTTTACTGCGGTTTTTGGTCTGGATCAGGATAAAAATGACTCACTTCCTGTAAAAATTCCTGAATCATGTGCATCAGACATGAGAATTCTTATTGTTGAAGATCATGATTTAAATAGAAGGCATCTGGAAATTATGCTTGAAAGCTGGGGTTTTGATTATGAATCTGCAGAAAATGGGAGTATAGGGGTAAGAAAACTTCTTGACGCATTTAAATCGGACAGAAAATTTCAGACCGGTATTATCGATTATCGTATGCCAGGAATGAGTGGTGAGAGATTTGCTTCTATTCTCAGAGCTGATGAGCGTTTTAACGATTTTAAAATTATTTTCATGTCTTTTATGAAGGACAGAAGATATTTTTTTGATTCGGATAAAAAATTCAATGCCTTTCTCCCAAAACCGGTTAAACAGTCCCAGCTTTATAATCTTATAGTAAATCTTTCTGAGGGGAGATCAGGAGAATGTGATTTGAGGAGTTCTGTAGCTGCATTGAATGACTATTACTTTAAAGACGGTGATAAATACAGAATTCTTGTGGTAGAGGACAATATTACAAACCAGAAGGTAGCCTTGAGAATACTTGAAAAACTTGGTTTAAAGGCTGAAGCTTGCGCAAACGGGATAGAAGCTTTAAATGCTGTTGAAAACCGTCCCTTTGATCTTATTCTTATGGATGTTCAAATGCCTGAGATGGACGGGCTTGAAGCTTCAAGAGTCATACGTTCAAGAGAAAAACAGGCCCATTCAAAAAAACACAGGTCCAGAGTTCCTATTATTGCAATGACAGCAGATGCTTTGAAAGGAGATAACGACAAGTGCTTTGCGGCAGGAATGGATGATTATCTTCCAAAACCTGTGAACCCCGGTGATCTTGCAAAAAAAATATCAAAATGGCTTAAACTGTCAGAACCTGTTGAAATGGATAACTCCTCTTTTTATAAAAGATTTCAGACCGGACTGTTTGATTTTAACGAACTCTTATCAAGGGTAATGGGCGATGAAAAAGATGCAAAAGAGCTGATAATTATTTTTACAGAAAATCTTAAACGGCTGGTTAAGGAACTTCAAAAAGGAATCAGTGAATCTGATTTTGTGAAAATAGATGAGCTGTCTCACTCAATTAAAGGTGCTGCTGCAAATATGTGTGCAACCGAGCTTATGGAAAAAGCGGCATTGATTCAGGAACTGACATGCTCTCTTGACAATGAAGCAATCGGTTCTGCTTTTGATGAATTGAAGCAATGCGCAAGGGAAACCGAGGATGAAATGTCAATGGCTTTAAAATCGTGTCTTAAAAATCAGTGCTGATATTTAAATTTTAAATTTATCTGTTTTCATCCGGCCATAATCTGTTTTTCTGTCTTCTCAGTTTTTTCTTGTTTTTCTTCCAGGAATCTTTGCCTGAGTTTTTATATTCGGGAAAAACATCTTCGGGGAATACAGAAAAAGTTCCGGGTGGTTTGAAAGATTTGCTTTCATCTGTTTTTTTCTGTTTGATTTTAACAATTGTCTTATCAACTGATGGACCTTTGAACATGCCGGGTTCCAGCCTGTCGGCAAGAAAAATCCCTTCCGTGAATTTTTCAAACGAAACCCCTTTTAAAAGTGCAATTTTAGTACTTACAAATAATATGACCGGATCAGGGTCAGATCTTTTTCCTTTAATCAGAGCATTTTCCTTTGATGCAAATAATATAATCTGCTTGTCCTGATACTTAAGCCCTTTTTCAGAAACCCCAGCCCATGCTTTTCTTCTTATCGCAGTATAAATTTCTCCTGGAAGATTTTCAGTTTTTTCAGGGAGGCGTCTGTTGTTGTTACCATTATATCTGATGAGGTTTGCTCCGCATATTTCAATTAATGAATTCTGTTCAAGGTTAAGCCAGGAAAGAATCTTGCCTTTGGTTATCCAGCTCAGGTCTTTTTTTTCACTTAAAGCCTTTAAAACTTCCCTGAAACTGTAATAACCGTTTTTATCCGGAACAAGAAGAAATTCATCAGGGCTTACTGAAAGCATATACTCAAGAATTTTACCTATTTTCTGCTGATTGTTTTTTGACATGATTTCTTTTTTGCTGATAAATAATTTTTCTGATAAGAGTAACAAAACCTGTTTTAAAATTACTTAAATTTTAAAATATTTTTTATCAGATATAATCTTTCGGGTACAGAAAAGATTTAAAATAAAAATGAAAGGCAGATAAATGGTTGAGACAAATTCAAAAAAACTGTTTGAAAGAGCACTTAATCTGATTCCCGGGGGTGTAAACAGCCCTGTAAGAGCCTGTAAATCTGTAAATAAGGATCCTTTGTTTATTCAAAGAGGTTCAGGCCCGAGAATTTTTGACGTGGACGGCAATGCATATATCGATTATGTGGGATCTTGGGGGCCGCTTATTCTCGGTCATGCCGACTCTGCTGTTGTAGCCGCAATAATTGACGTTTTAAGAAGAGGAACAAGTTTCGGAGCTCCCTGTGATCTTGAGATTGAGCTTGCTGAACTTGTAAAAGAGTTTGTTCCTTCCGTTGAAATGGTCAGAATGGTAAGTTCTGGAACAGAAGCCGCCATGAGTGCTGTAAGGCTTGCAAGAGGGTATACGAATAGAGATATTATAATTAAATTTGACGGGTGTTATCACGGTCATTCAGATGTTCTACTGGTTGGAGCCGGTTCAGGGGTCGCTACCCTGAATATTCCTGGAAGTCCGGGAATTCCCTCAGATGTAACAAAAAATACAATGTCGATTCCGTATAATGATATAGAAAAATTCAATGAAGTAATGGATCTTTACGGTGATAAAACAGCATGTGTAATTGTTGAACCTGTTGCCGGAAATATGGGATGTATTCTTCCAAAGCCCGGGTTTCTTGAAGCCCTGAGGAAAAAGACCGAAGAATATGGAAGTGTTCTTATTTTTGATGAAGTAATGACAGGGTTCAGGGTCCATAAAAATTCAGCTCAGGGTTATTTCAATATCAAACCTGATCTGTCGTGTTTTGGAAAAGTTATAGGCGGAGGTATGCCGGTCGGCGCATTCGGAGGCAGAAAGGAAATCATGGAGTGTCTTGCACCAAGCGGCAGTGTCTACCAGGCAGGAACACTCTCAGGGAATCCGGTTGCAATGGCGGCAGGAATAGCAACATTGAAACAGCTTAAAGAACCCTCATTTTATGACAGGCTTTCTAAAAAAACAGAACTTCTTGTTTCAGGGATAAGAAATGCCGCTTTGGAAACAGGAATAAAAGTATGTGCAAGCCATATCGGAGGTATGTTCGGAGTCTTTTTTACAGACATTGAAGTTTTTAATTATAATGACGCTAAAACTTCTGATCTGGAGCTTTTTTCAAAATTTTATTCAAAAATGCTTTCAAGAGGAATTTATCTTGCTCCCTCGCAGTTTGAAGCAGGGTTTGTTTCATCCGCCCATACTGAAGCAGATATCAATGCAACTGTTAATGCAGCATTGAATGTTTTTAAAACAATCAATCAGTAAAAATTTATGCTTACAATATACGCCCGGCAGTGATGCCGGGCATTAACAATTTTTTGAGGAATTTTCGTTGACTCATAATAAAAACTGCGCTCCTGAAAAGATAAAAAATATTCATCTTGTTTCTGCATGCGGCACAGCAATGGGTGCTCTTAGCGCCATGCTTTCAGATAAAGGTTATAATATCACAGGTTCGGATCAGGGTATTTACCCCCCAATGAGTACTTTTCTTGAATCAAAAAATATTATTTTAAAAGAATTTTCAAAAGATAATATTCACGATGATCTTGATCTTGTAATAATCGGAAATGCTGTAAGCAGAGACAATATTGAAGTTCTTGAAGTAATGAAAAGAAATCTGAATTTTCTTTCAATGCCCCAGGCTATAAATCTGTTTTTTGCAGAAAATAAAAAAGTGATAATGGTGACAGGAACCCACGGAAAAACAACGACCACAGGCATGATTTCATGGATTCTCCACTACTGCGGATTAAAACCTTCCTTTTTTATCGGGGGAATTCATCAAAACTTCGGATGCGGATATATGAATGCAGAAGGGGATTTTTTTGTTATCGAGGGAGATGAGTACGACACGGCATTTTTTGATAAAAAATCGAAGTTTTTTCATTTCAATGCTTCAAGGCTTGTTGTAACAGGAATAGACTTTGATCATGCCGATATTTTTTCAGATATAGATCAGATAAAGGATTCATTTATAGAGCTTATTCTAAAAACTGACCCGGACTGCCGGATTTATGCCTTTGATTCCTCAGAGGAGCTTGAAAACGTTTTGATGAAAGTTCAAAGAAAAAATATTTTTCTTTACGGAAAAAAGGGAAAAAGTTCTGTCTCTTTTTCAGAAGAATCATATCTGGAAAAAGGACTTTCTTTCAAATATCTTTCGGATGAATACAAAGAAGAAATATTTCTGCCTATGACCGGCGAACACAATATTTATAACTGTCTTGCAGCTGTTTCTGTCTGTCTCAGCCTGGGGGTGAGGATTCAGGATATAAAAAAAGCACTTGAATCTTACAAGGGGATGAAAAGAAGACAGGAAATAAGAGGTGAGGTGTCAGGCATCAGAGTAATCGATGATTTTGCCCATCACCCAAGGGAAGTCAGGCATACAATAGATGGTATTAAAAAAAGCTTTAAACCGAAAAGACTTATTTCTGTCTTTGAACCCGGCACCAATACAAGTATGAGAAATGTTTTCCAGGATGAATATGAAAACGCATTTTCAGGAAGCGATTTCGTGTGCATAAAAAGACCTGAAAAAATGGTCAAGGTTGATCCGCAATCAAGGCTTTCTCTTGAAAAACTCAAGGAAGGGCTGAGAAAAAACAAAATAGAATCAAAACTTTTCAATACAACAGATGAAATTGTCAAATTCATTGAGGAAACAGCTGAGTCTGGTGATACTGTACTTGTAATGTCCAATAAGGGTTTTGACGGAATTCATGAAAAGATTCTTGAAAGCCTCAGAAAGAGAAACAGTTTTCAGTTGCAGTGATATTAACTTTTTTTTGCAGAAAGAGATAAGATACCTGCCAGCACAATGATAATTCCGCCCGCCATGGAATATATATCAAAGGTCTCATTTAAAAAGAAAACACCTATGAGCGCAGCAAAAAAAACTGTTGTATATGTAAAAGGGCCTACTTTTGCAGAAGGAGCTATTGAATATCCTGCCGTGACAAAAAATTGTCCTGCAAGTCCTGCGGTTCCCATGAACGAAATCAGAATCAGCTCATCTGCAGATGGGGGTGTGAAAGCTGCAGCTGCCGGAAAAAAAGAAATGACAGAAGCAATAACTGTATAAAAAAATACAATTTTAAAAGCAGATTCGGTTTTAGACATTCTTCTTATTGCAACCATTGCAAATGATGCTGAAAATGCAGCTATTATGCCGAAGATTCCCTTGAAATTAAAAATGCTTGTCCCAGGCTTCAGTATCATCAGAATTCCAATAAACCCCGCAACAGCAGAAATAATAAATTTTTTATCCAGTGGTTCCTTTATCCATAAAAAGGCTACAAACGGTATAAAAAGAGGGCTGGTGTATGAAAGCATTACTGCTTCGGCAAGCGGGAGTTCAGAAAGTGTGAAGAAATAAAGATACATTGCAAAAAGGCCTGAAAGGCTTCTTATGAGATGAAGTCTGAAATTACTGGTTTTAAGGTTAGTTCTGTTTTTTTTTCTTGCAACAAAGGGGATAAAAAATGAAAGAACAAACAGGTTTCTTGAAAACACTATGGCTTCGTTTGACATTGTAATGGAAAGCTTTTTTATCATTGCACCCATGAGTGCAAAACACAAACCTGCAAGAGTTATTGAAAGAGCACCTTTTGCCTGATCTGAAATCATTTTTCACCAACCGCAGTTAAATCCTTTCAACCGGTACAGAACAGATAAATTGTTTTTTCTGTTTTCCGGTTGAAATAAAAGAATTATTTTTTACACTAACTAAAAAAATAGTAAAGAAGATAATTGTTAAAAAAAAGTTATTGACAAAGGATTAAATCTGGCTTAAAAATGGCGTGCTTTTGATGAGCGGGAATAACTCAGTGGTAGAGTGCAACCTTGCCAAGGTTGAAGTCGCGAGTTCGAATCTCGTTTCCCGCTCCATGGCGGCATAGCCAAGTGGTAAGGCAGAGGCCTGCAAAGCCTTTATTCCTCAGTTCGAATCTGAGTGCCGCCTCCAAAAATATATCAAACCGGGACAGTTTTTACTGTCCTTTATTTATTGAGCCGTCCGGTTTTAAGCTAGACTAACCTTAAATTCATATTCCCTCCAGATTATCCCACATAAAATATCTGAAAAATTAAAATTATGAGATTCCGGACGGCACAATAAATTTTTTAAAGACATATAAACCTCCATCATTAATTTACAACATCTTTTGAACCGGCATATATTGAAAAATAAAATTTTTTTAAATATCAGTATTTTAATTTAAATTAATAAAAAAATAATTAATTCTGAATCAAGGCAAAATAATTGTTGTTTTTTTATTCAATGGTTTGACAAAGTGTCATAAGTATGGTTTTTAGGACAATGTCAGTCAGAATTTGATTTAATTCATAAAAGTATTAATAAGGCTTGCAGTCAATGCTTAATATCATTAAATATTCTACCAAATCATGGGTTTTCGGAATAGTTTTTCTTTTGTTTTTTCTTATTCTTTCCTACGGATTTATCGTTTTTCTCA
>JBFWJK010000118.1:0-3442 GCA_050253255.1 Desulfobacteraceae bacterium
ACGAAGTATATTACAAGCCTGCAAAGGAAATGCTCGATAAACTTTATGCAGAGGGAAAACTTGATAAGTCAAAATTCTTTGACGAAGTACTTGAGGATGAATTTTATGAGCTTTGGCATCATGAAGGAAGAAGAGCAAGAATGGGTACAGCAATGATGGCTCCTGACTATGCATGGTGGCATGGATTTTATGAGTGTAAAAACAGATTCAACCATTTCATGCATGAAGCAGAGCTTCTTTTAGAGGGAAAAACCGACTCCAAAAAAGCAAAAAACTATCCAAACGCAACAGGTTCAACTGAAAAACCTGAACTTTTGAAGTATAAAAAGTAGAATAAAAAAATATCAAAAATTAAAAAACCGGACAAAAAAAGTCCGGTTTTTTGATTTACATCAAAGAATCATCTCAGAAATTTTGCAATTATCAGTTCAAACAACAATGAAACATTAATTTAAGAAATAAAGGACTGATAATGAACTTATTCAAGAAAATTTTTCAGGCGAAAAAAACAGATTTATCTTCAAATTCAACAAAGGAGGCTTTGCCCATGTTTTGTTTTCAATGTCAGGAAACTGCAAAAAATCAGGGTTGTACAAAAAGAGGCGTATGCGGAAAACCAAATGATACAGCAAATCTTCAGGATCTTCTCATTCACGGAGTAAGAGGGTTGAGTTATGCGGCATCAAAGGCCGGTATTAAGGGAAGTGAGCTCAATGATACTGCCGGGTTTGCTGCTAAAGCAATGTTTGCAACAATAACAAATGCAAACTTTGACGATGATAAAATTATTGCTCTGACAAAAGAGGCGATTTCAAGAAGAGATGCTTTTGTAAAAAAAGCCGGTTTAAACGGAAATCTGCCCGACTGTTCAAAGTTTGAGGAAATTTCAGCTGAAAAAGCCGCAGCATCAGGAATACTTACAGAAGAAAATGCAGATATCAGATCTTTAAGGGAAACAATTACAATAGGTGTTAAGGGAATGTGCGCCTATTACGAGCATGCAAATGTTTTAGGATATTTTGATGAGGAAATTTCAAAATTTATTCTTGAAGCTCTTGCTGCAACAGCAGTTGAAAAGGATGGAGACAAGCTTCTTCAATGGCTTTTAAAAACAGGGGAGTTTGCAGTTACTACAATGGCTCTTCTTGACAAGGCAAATACTGAAACTTACGGCAATCCTGAAATTACCCAGGTAAATATTGGTGTAAGAAGCAACCCCGGTATCCTTATAAGCGGTCATGACTTAAAAGACATGGAAAATCTCTTAAAGCAGACTGAAGGTACAGGAATTGATGTTTATACTCATGGTGAAATGCTTCCTGCAAATTATTATCCTGCCTTTAAAAAGTATGACCATTTTGTTGGAAACTATGGAAACTCATGGTGGAAGCAGAACGAGGAATTTGAATCATTTAACGGTGCAATCCTTATGACCACAAACTGCATTATTCCTGTAAAGGATTCCTATAAGGACAGAATTTTTACAACAGGAATGACAGGTTATCCGGGACTTTTGCACATTGAAAAGCCTGAAAGCGGTGAAAAGGATTTTTCAGCTGTAATTGAATGTGCAAAAAAATGCAAGCCTCCGGTTGAAATAGAAAAAGGTACAATTACAGGCGGATTTGGCCATCATCAGACAATTGCCCTTGCAGATAAAATTGTTGAAGCCGTAAAATCAGGCGCAATCAAAAAGTTTGTTGTAATGGCAGGATGCGACGGAAGAATGAAGTCAAGGGAATATTTTACAGACATGGCAAAGGCTCTTCCAAATGATGCTGTAATTTTGACTGCCGGATGTGCAAAATACAGATACAACAAACTGAACCTTGGCGATATAGGCGGCATTCCAAGGGTTCTTGATGCAGGACAGTGCAATGACTCATATTCACTTGCTGTAATTGCTCTTAAGCTTAAAGAAGTATTTGGTGCAGAAGACATAAATGATCTTCCAATTGATTTTGCAATAGGCTGGTATGAGCAGAAAGCTGTAACAGTTCTTCTGGCTCTTCTTCATCTTGGATTTAAAGGTGTAAGAATAGGGCCAACACTTCCAGGCTTTTTGTCTGAAAACGTTGCAAAAACCCTTATTGATACTTTTGACCTTAAAAAGACTACAGATGTAGAAACAGACCTTAAAGATATCATGGCATAATAAGCCTTAAAAATTAGCTGTAACTAAAATCACACCGGAAAAAGCCGGTGTGATTTTAGTTCTTTTAAAATTGAAAATGGGATTATCAGTTCAATCATGATCAGGCAAGTTCCTGATTTCCCTAAAAACTAAAGATTTAGTCAGACTTTTGAACTGCAGTATCTCAGGTTTAGAATTCAAAATTTTAACAACTTCCCTGGCAATTATGATTTTATTGCAAATCTGCAACTTAAATTAAAAAGGAGATGAAATGGACCTTTCAACCAATTATATGGGGCTCAGCTTAAAAAGCCCTGTAATAGCAGGAAGTTCAGGTTTGACCGGTTCTGTTGAAAATGTCAAAAAACTTGCTTCAAACGGTGCCGGTGCAGTTGTTTTAAAGTCTATTTTTGAAGAAGAGGTAAGGTACGAATATGCAGATTTTTTACATACTGCCAAAACAAAGTGGGGCGATCCTAAATATTTTGATTATGAAGGCCAGAGAAACCCCATTGAATATTACGACTATCTTATCCGTGAAGAAAATCTGAAAAAGTACACAGAGCTGATAGAAAACTGTAAATCAGAAACAGACATCCCTGTAATTGCAAGTATAAACTGTTTTTTTTATTCAGTTGAGTGGCTTGCTTATGCGGCAAATCTTGAGCAGGCAGGAGCAGACGGCCTTGAACTCAACATGTTTTTTCCTCCCACTGATTTCAATCATTCCAAAGAGGAAAAAGAAGAGCTTTATTTCAGAATTATTTATGAGGTGACAAAATCAATTTCAATTCCGGTTTCATTAAAAATCAGCCCTTATTTTACAGATTTAGGCCCCATGATTCAGAAACTGTCCCGGACAAACATCAAAGGACTTGTGCTTTTCAACCGTTTTTTCAGTCCTGATTTTGATATTGATAAACTTGAAGTAAAACCGTCATTTATGTTGAGCACACCCTCTGAGCTTGCGTTATCCCTTCGCTGGGTTGCATTTATGGCAAATAAGGTTGACTGTGATCTTTGTGCCTCAACAGGAGTTCATGATTCAGACGGCCTTATCAAGCAGCTTCTTGGGGGCGCAGCTGCTGTTCAGTCTGTTTCAGCACTTTACAAGAACGGAGCAGACTATATAAAAGATATGATAGACGGTCTTGAAAAATGGATGAGTTCCAAAAAATTTAGTGCTATTTCAGACTTTAAAGGAAAGCTCAGCCAGGAAAAAAGTTCTGATCCGGCTGTTTATGAACGTGCACAGTTTATGCGATATTTTGGCGGAAAGAAAAATATTATCCTTTAGGCTGAATGTTT
>JBFWJK010000118.1:3542-11044 GCA_050253255.1 Desulfobacteraceae bacterium
CTCAGGCATAAAATTATTCATATACAGCTCTTACCCTGTTTCTTCCGTTTTTCTTTGCCAGATACAGGCCATCGTCAACACGTTTTAAAAAACTGTCTTCAGTGTCGCTGGTTTTGAAAGCTGTGACTCCAAGGCTTACAGTTACGGTTTCAGGGTTTGTAAAATCTGTGTCTTCAATTTTTTTTCTGAGTCTTTCAGCAAACTCAGCACCGCCATTGACTGGTGTATTTGGAAGAAGAATTATGAATTCTTCTCCTCCCCATCTTGCGAAAATATCTGTATCTCTTATTTCTTTTTTAACAATTTCAGCGAGTTTTTTTAAAACATTGTCTCCTGCGTCGTGACCGAATGTATCATTTATTCCTTTAAAATGATCAATATCAAACATAATAATGGAAAGATTGGTATTGTATCTTTTAAATTTTTTTATTTCAGAATTAAGCTCGGACAAAAGCTTGCCCCTGTTGAAAATTTTAAGCATGGAGTCTGTCTGGGAAAGGAGAAGAAGCTTTTGTTCCATTTCTTTTCTTTCCTGAATATCTCTTGCTATGGCATATATAAGTCCGTCTTCGGTATCAGGAAATGCTTTCCATGAAAGCCAGTTGTAGGAGCCGTCTTTTTTAAGGTGCCTGTTGTCAAAGGATAGTATTTTTTCCCCAAGCTCAAGTTTTTTTAAAGCTTCAAGCGTTGTTTCAATGTCATCGGGATGTATAAGCTCAAAATAAGGTTTTGATTTCAGTTCCTCTTCAGACCAGCCAAGGGTTTTTTCCCACATGGGGCTGAGCTGTTTAAAATAACCGTCAAAAGTTGCAATGCATATCATATCAAGAGAAACTTCAAAGAATATCTCTCTTTCTCTGGAGAGTTTTTTTTCATTTGTCACTTCCCTTGCAACTCCGATTATCTGCTCAACTGTTCCGTTTTCAATTACAGGAGTAAGTCTTGTATGCCAGATTGTTTTTCCTACGGGAAGATCAAGAGTTTCCTCATAATCTATTGGAATTTTATTTTTCAGGCAGAGCCTGTAGTTTTTTTCAACCTGATTACCAATATCTTTACCAAGGACTTCAACAGGTGTTTTGCCTTTAATGTTTTCAGTTAAAAGTCCTGTGAGCTTTTCATGGGCAGGATTCAGCTTTATAAATCTGAAGATGCTGTTTTCTTCAACTTTTATTAAAAAAATAGCATCGATTGTATTGTTAAAAATGGAATCATATTCACTTAAAACTTCCTTTAGTTTTTTTTCAAATTCTTTTTGCTCGCTGATATCATTTTGAATTGCCACATAATTTTTAATTTTTCCGTTCTTATCCATTATCGGGGATATAATCTGAAATGCATGATAGAGTTCATTGTTTTTCTTTTTGTTGATTATCTCCTCTTTCCAGGTTTTTCCACGGCTCAATTCTTCCCAGAGCCTTTTGTAATATTCAGGAGACATTAAGCCGCTTTTTAAGATGCTTGTTTTAGCACCAACTGCTTCATCTTCTGAAAAGCCTGTAAATTTAACAAATGCAGGGTTTATATATTCTATAGTCCCTTTTTTATCAGTAATCATAAGGAGGTGTTCAAGACTTTCTATGCTCTGTGTAAAAATTTTCAGTCTTGATTCAAGAGCATTAATTGTGGCTATTAACTGCTCCCTGGAAGGGTTTGATTCTTTTAAAGAGTTCATGTGTTTTCCTGGGTGTTCATTGATACAAAGTTTTTTCACATAGATTAATGAGATTATATTATTTTGCTTATACCTGCAAACAGGGTTTTAAGTTTTTTTATTTTTAAGGTATTTAAATCTGAACTGAGCGGTTTCGAAATTTGTTGAATATAACGTGAAAATGTATCAGGTAAAGGTTCTTTTTTTTAAAATATGAGCCGCTGAATTCAGATAGATAAACGTATGCCAGCGTTAAAGGAAATAATATGAAAAAAATTACTGTTGTAAAACATGTTCCTTTTGAAGGACCCGGATTTATCTCATCATGGGCACAGTCAAGAAAAATTTCATTGAGAACAATATGTTCATGGGAGGAAAACCTCCCCGGGATTTCAGACAATGAAGGAATTGTTTTAATGGGCGGCCCCATGAGCGTAAACGATGACATTGATTTTATAAAAAAAGAAATTTCATGGGTGAAAAAACTTTTGGAAAGAAATCATAAAATCCTTGGGATCTGCCTTGGGGCACAGATTATTGCAAAAGCTCTGGGATCTTCAGTGTTTGTGGGAAAAGAATCAGAAATAGGGTGGTTCCCTGTTTTTACAGACAAAAATCTTGAAGATGAAAATCTGAAAAACATTTTTGGTGAAAAAAAGGTTGTTTTTCACTGGCATGGAGAAGCCTTTGATCTTCCTTTGGGAGCAAAAAGACTTTTCTATAACGAGGCCTCGGACTGTCAGGGGTTTTACAAAGGGAATGCCGCCGGTTTTCAGTTTCATATGGAAACACAGCCTGAAACTGCAAATGCACTTATTGAAAACTGCCCGGAAGATCTTGAGAAAAAAGGTGCTTTTATCCAGACAAAGGAAGAAATTTTGCAGGAAAGTAAAAAATTTGATTCAATTAATCTTTTGATGGGAAGTTTTCTTGACTGGTGGGCTTTTAAGTAATCAGAGCAAAAAGGTTTTATGCAGATCAGCATAAAACCTTTTGTCTTATTAAATGGTTTTTAAATTCTCGGGAAGTTTTGATACAAATTCCTTTATCTGGTCTCTTACTTTTCTGTAACAGTTCAGTTTTTCTTCTTTATCATCAAATTCAAGTGCAAGTTTTGGAGGATCATCAAAACCCACATGAACAACTTTTGAATTCCCCGGGAAAAAAGGGCAGGTTTCATGGGCATGACCACAGACTGTTACAACATAATCAAATGTCTCATCCTTAAATTCGGTTATGTTCTGGGATTTATGGGATGAAATGTCAACTCCTGCTTCTTTCATAACTTTTACAGCATCAGGATTGAGTCCATGTGTTTCAATTCCGGCTGAAAACGCCTCTATCTCATCACCTTTTATTGCTCTGGTAAATCCTTCAGCCATCTGGCTTCTGCATGAATTCCCTGTACAGAGAAAGAGTATCTTAAGCTTTTCAGGCATTTTTGTTCTCCTTTTGAGTATTTAGTCTTTTAGCTAAATAATTGAATATAATTTTACAGCGGTCAAGTTAAATCAGATGAAATAAATAAGTTTAACAAAAAACTAATATTTTTGATTTGGATCAAAGAAAAAACGACTTAATATATATAGTATAAGCCTGAATGAATGATTTTTTAAAAAGGAGGCAGTACTTATGGAAAAAAAAGATCTTTTAAATAACGGTTTTTCTGAAAAAAATTTTAAAATGACCCTTGTTCATGAATCTGAAAATTTTAAGATAATTAATTTCAATTTTAAAAAGGGACAGACTCTTCCTGTTCATTCACATGATATAGATGGAGAGGCTGCTATTACTATTCTTGAAGGAGAGGGTAAATTCCTTGGAGCTGACGGTCTGGAAGTTCCGGCTAAAAAAGGAGAAATGCTTGTTTCTCAGATACGGGATCCACATGGTGTCAAAGCAGATACTGACATGAGTGTCCTTGTGGTAATAGCTCCACCAATCTGATATCGGTTCAGCCGCCGGGTATAGTTTAAAGCCCGGCGCAGATCCGGAAAATACTTCTCTGAATTTTACCTGCATAAGCCATTTCCCAAATATGGCAAAAATATCAAAACTATGTTATCAAGTAAAAAATCAATCATTTCTGTCCGGTTTCTATTTTTCTTTTATTTAAATTTTTTTTAATCAGCATTTGCGGCAGACTTTATTTTTTGTTCAGCTGCTGCTTATTAATTTTGTAAATAAAATGTCTTTTTTATGAAAACATGGAGGATACTTATGAAGAAAAAAGGCCCTTTCAGCACAAAGTACGATCCTGATAAATTAAGAGAGCTCATAAGCGAAGGAAAAACCGCAAAGGAAATCATGAAAGAGCTTAAAATTGCAAGATATACACTTAACGAACATCTGCTCATGCTCCAGCGGGAAGATAAGAAAATTTATAATGTGGAAGGCCTTTTTGATTTTTCTGATGAAAAAAAGCAGAAAAACAAGGTAAAAAAATATGAAGGCATTTATATTTCTCCCAAAGTGCTTGAGCAGAGCGGGCTTGAGCCGGGAGACACCTATGAGGTTACAATTGAAAAAGGGAAAATTGTTTTAAGAAAAAGAAGCGACAATAAGGAATAAAGCCGAAATTTAAATAAACGGAGGATGTATGGGAGCAGAGCCGTTAAAAGATAAATTCAGTGAAATAAAAACAATTAAAAATTTAGACAATAAGTATTTAAAATACGACATTCACCCCTGGGTATTTTTCGGGGGCGGCGCAATAATAATCCTTGGAGTTATCTTGACTCTTATTGCAGGTGAGGCTGCAAACAATGCATTTTCTTCCATTCAGTCCTATATAGCTGATTATACAGGCTGGTTTTTTGTTTTTGTAATGAATGTAGTTCTTGTTTTCTGTATAATCCTTCTTTTTACAGATTTTGCAGATTTCAGAATAGGAGGTGAAGATGCAGAGCCGGAATTTTCAACCATAGGCTGGTTTGCCATGCTTTTCAGTGCAGGTATGGGGATTGGAATTCTTTTTTACGGAGTTGCAGAACCCATGTTTCACTATGTGGCAAATCCTCTTTCAGAGCCGGGAACTGCTGAAAGTGCACAAAAAGCTCTTCAGCTGACTTTTCTTCACTGGGGGCTTCATCCATGGGGTGTTTATGCTCTTGTAGGACTTGCACTTGCTTTTTTTGGATTTTCAGAAGGCCTTCCCCTTTCAATCAGAAATATTTTTTACCCTCTGCTTGGAGATAAAATAAACGGATGGATAGGAAATGTAATTGATATCCTTGCAACAGTTGCAACGCTTTACGGAGTTGCCACATCTCTTGGACTTGGAGTTCAGCAGGTAAATGCAGGATTGAGCCACCTGTTTGATATTCCCCAGAATACAACAGTTCAGGTTATACTGATAACACTTATAACTATTATTGCTACCTGGTCAGTTGTAAGAGGTCTTGACAGCGGTATTAAATTTTTAAGTGAAGTGAACATTTTTTTTGCGGCTGCATTAATGATTTTTGTTCTGGTTTTAGGACCTACTTTATTTATATTCAACGGTTTTATTGAAAATGTAGGTAATTATATTCAAAACCTTCCATCCCTTTCAACCTGGAATGAAACTTATGAAGCAAGCGACTGGCAGAACGGCTGGACAGTATTTTACTGGGGCTGGTGGATTGCCTGGTCTCCTTTTGTCGGGATGTTTATCGCAAGGGTATCTTATGGCAGAACAATAAGAGAATATCTTCTTGGTGTTCTTCTTGTTCCTTCCTGTGTTACTTTTTTCTGGATGACTGTTTTTGGAAACAGTGCAATATTTGTTGAAATGTTTGGTTCAGGCGGACTTGCAAAGGCAGTTCAGGAAAATATTCCTGTATCCCTTTTTGTTTTTCTTGAAAATTTTCCCCTGTCAACAGTCACATCACTTCTTGCTGTGTTTGTTATCATAACTTTTTTTGTTACATCATCTGACTCAGGTTCAATGGTTATCGATATAATTACAGCAGGAGGAAATCCTGATCCTCCAAGGCCTCAAAGACTTTTCTGGGCAATAATTGAAGGCGTTGTTGCTGCTGTTCTTCTCATGGGCGGGGGGCTTGTTGCCTTGCAGACTGCTTCAATTATTACGGGTCTTCCCTTTGCAATGGTAATTCTTGTTATGTGCTGGGCAATTTATAAGGGGCTGTCTGATTATAAGAAAAGACTTGAGGAAGAAGATGAAGATTAAAACTCCGGAGGTATGAAATGAAATTATTTTCAAAATATATATCAATATTATTTTTCATATTTTTGTTTTGCGGTTTAGTTTCCGCTGAGAAAATAAAACCGGTAAAGCTTGGATATGTGAGATGGTCGACTGAAATTGCAAGCACAACCCTTGTAAAAGCAGTTATTCAGGAAAAAACGGGGATTGACTGCATAACTATTCCAATGAAGGCTGATGAAATGTGGGAAGCTGTTGCTGAAGGAGAAGTTGATGCAATAGTTGCTGCCTGGCTTCCAGGGACTCATTTTAAATATTATGAAAAATATAAGGATAAAATAAATGATCTTGGTCCAAACCTTGAAGGAACACAAATCGGCCTTGTTGTACCAAGGGTTACAGTTGGTCGTCAGACAGGGCGTTCAGGTATAATAAATGAACCATATATAAAGGCAAAATCAATCTCTGATCTGAAAAAATATAAAAATCAGTTTCAGTCAAGAATTATAGGAATTGACCCTGAATCAGGGCTTATGGAAAAAACAAGGCAGGCAATTGAAGTATACGGTCTTGAAGGATTCAGGCTCATTGAAGGAAATGAGGCTGAAATGACAAGACTTCTTGGGCAGGCTGTAAAAAAACAGCAGTGGATTGTTGTAACAGGATGGGAGCCCCACTGGAAATTTGGAAGATGGAAACTTGAGTTTCTTGATGACCCTGAAAATGTTTTTGGAGGTAAGGAAAATATTCATACAATTACAAGAAAAGGGTTTGAAAAAGACAATAAGAAAATTTATGAATTTCTTGACAGATTTTACTGGACTCCGGCGGAAATGGAGCAGCTCATGGTATGGATTCATCAGGACAACGGGCAGTTTCCCTATGAAAAAGCATTAAGATGGATGAAACACAACAAAGAACGTGTAAACTCATGGCTTGAATAAAACCTGGAGTAAGCGGTTTTCAGGTAAAAAAGCGGGACTAAAGTCCCGTTTTTATTAACCTGTCTAATAAAACAAGAATGGAAAATATCTAAAGTACTGGAAGAATATCTCCTGCACAGACTTTACCCTCCAGCCATGATTCAATCTGAACCTTTAAAAGTGAAAATTTTTTAAACCCCTGATTTAAAACCTTTGCACCGGAATCATCTTGAAGAACAAGAGATGGAAAAGCTCTTACACCAAGGAGTTTTGCCTTTTCAATATCTTTAACAGCAAGTTCTTTTGTCTGCGGGTCATTAAACTTTGAAGAAAAATATTTTTCATCAACTCCGGTTTTTACTGCAATTTTTAAAAGGGTTTCAAATTCAAATATGTTTTCAAGGTCCTCGTAAAAAGCCTTGTGCATGTTTTTATAAAAATTGTATGAAAGTTCTTCGTCAATTTGTTTTACTGCCTGAAAGCCTATGCAGCCTGGATCTGAAATATAGGGCATTTCCTTTGCATCTTCTATATTTACAGATGCTTTAATGTGCTTACCTGTTTTTGTTTCAACCTCTTTCCAGTTTTTTTTGAGCAGTTTTTTCAAGGCTCTGTCCAAAACTATTTCTCTTTCAAAAACAAGACCGCCCATTATGTATGAAAATCTTAAATCCTTTGAAAATTCTTTTTTTATTTCTTCAAAAATATCTGTAAATGCATAGCAACATGAGCATACATGATCACCCACGTAAAAAATTTTTTTAATTATATCTCC
>JBFWJK010000119.1:0-10901 GCA_050253255.1 Desulfobacteraceae bacterium
TGTCTTTGCAATTTCGGCATTAACTTTATTGTTCCCTTGAAAGTCTCTTACATTATCATAAAATACACTCGCAAGAATTTCATTATTATCATTGGTCATTAACTTTATAATTGTCGAAGTGTCTATAACCCCAATATATGCTTCCTTTACATTTTCAATTACAGGAAGAGTTACTCTTCTAGGAAAATCAAATGACTTTTCAATTGCTTCTCCAATTTTTTTATACCTCGTTTGTAGCTCCGATGCATCAATAAGCTGTATATCAACTTCAGAAAAAATATTTTCCGATTTAATTTTACTTTTTATTTCATTAGAAACAGCTTTTATATTTTGATCGTGTTCATTTCTCCCGAGTGAAACATAATATAAACTGCAACTTGGGTTTTCTTTTAATTCGGAAATTCTACTTACAAAATAATTAAACAATTCTATCTTTTCAATAGCTATTGCAGACCACTTAAGGCTTTGAACTTCAGCAATAAAGTCACTAACTGCAAAACCAAAATTATGTATTTCTTTTGATTCAAATTTTTTTGATGTTTTTGTTTGTATAAAAATAACTTCAGCTATACTTCTTTTATTATCATCTAAAAGCTCTTGTAAATCCTCTTTAGATTCAACTAATTGTCTGTTAATTGAGAGAGAAAAACCGTCAATTCCTATTGTACCGTCTGTACCAATATTGACAGATTCAATATCAAAATTATATTCTGTCTTGGGTTCAATTAAAGTATAGTTTGTGAAGTGTTCAAATAATAAGCTTTGTTCTTGAATTGCTTCAAAACCAAAGCTTTTTTTAAAATCATTTAGAAAACTTTTAGTTACTCTGTCCATAGTAATAAGATGACCTTATAATATTGTTAATAATTTTATACAAGCAAGATAACAAATTACTGTGTGGATCTCTATAATTAAAGTTATTTTTATATTTGGCAAATTTGAAGCTGTCAAGCAATCAAATTTTCGATCTGGATAACTTATATTTGAAAAATTATAAATAAAACCGGATAAGTTATGATTGAAGACTCAGAGTTCTTCAGGCAAAAATTAAAACAATTCCCGAAAAATAAATTTTAAAAAAATGAGTTATTATCTGTATTAAGATAAAACCACTTTACATATGAGTAATCAAACTGCAGCCATCAGCTTAAAAAGCCGGGAGAAAACCACACAGAAAAACCTCTTTTGGGGAAGAAGGGACTTTATCAAGACCTGAAATCCGCATGATTATTCTCCCGGCAAAGAACTTTAAAAAATCCTTCCTGAAGATCTGTCAAGATCAGCCCTTGCTGACCAGTACTCATTAAGTGCACGAAAATATCCTGTCTGTGCAGTAGTAAGATAAGTCCTTGCATTTAAAACTTCTGTTGAAGTTGTTGTCTGTTTTTTGTACTGAATATTGGTGATCCTGAAATTTTCCTCTGCCTGGGAAATACTTTTTTTAGCTGTTGCAATGTTTTTTTCAGCAACTTTGATATTTCTAAGGGAAACTTCCACATCAAATGCAATATTTTTTTTGAGTTCCGCTAAATTTTCCAGAAGAGCTCTTTTAGCATATTCGGCTGACTTAACAGACGAACCTGTTTTTTTGAAATCGAAAAAAATCCATTCAGCCATAACTCCAACAGAGGCGTTGTGTGAATTTGTGTGAAAATTGTCAGAAGCCTTATAATCTTCACCGTTTTGTTCGTATCCTGCTGAAAGATAAATTTTTGGATAATAGTTTGAACCGGCAATTTTTTTCGATAAATCAGCTATTTCCATGTTTGTTTTCAGAAGTCTTATTTCAGGTCTGTTTGAAAAGGCTTCCATTTCAAGTTCTGTATATTTTTTTTCAAATGGTTTTGGTTCCTTTAAAGGTGATATTTCAACTGAATCACCTGGATTTTTTCCCATGAGTATATTTAATTTTGAAGCCGAACTTTTTAAGGCGGCACTTGCTTTATCAAGTTCAATTTCAGCTTCGGAAACTGAAACTTCTGCCTTAAGAAGGTCGTTTAACGGAACAAGTCCGTTATCGTAGAATTTTTTTGCGTCTTCTTTGTGTGCCTCAAGGGTTTCAAGGGTCTGCATTCTTACTTCCACAATTTTTAATGCAAGGAAAAGATCTGAATAGGCATGCTTTATTTTGTATGCAATATCAAGCTCTGCTGTTTTTGTATCAAGTTCTGCATTTATTGTTTCGGCCTTTGCAATATCCTGGGAAGACTTGAGTGCAAATCCTGTAAATATAGGCTGTTCAAGTGTAACTTTCCATGAATAGTTGTCCTTATCTGCCGACTCAAGCTCTGTACCCTGTGTTTTCATTACAGGAGTTTCCTTGAGTCTTGCATATGAGTATGTTCCCTTTACTGTGAAAAGTCTGTCTGCCTGTGCTTTTTTAAGGCTGTATTCCTTTTGTTTTTCGGTTTCTTTTGATGCCTTTATGCTTTCATGGTTTTTTATTCCGTTTTCAACGGCAGTTTTCATGTCAATCTCCAGGCAAAGACCTGAAGATGCAGAAAAAACAATTAATATTAAGACATGCCAGATTAATGTTTTCTTCATTTCAATGCTCCGGTTTTTGATGGTTTGATATTGTAAAATATTGAGTAGAGTACAGGGATAAGAAAAAGAGTGAGAAATGTCGCCGCAAGCAGTCCAAACATTATTGTTACTGCCATGGATACAAACATTGCATCTCCAAGAAGTGGAGTCATTCCAAATATAGTGGTAAGTGAAGCTAAAATAACAGGTCTTGCCCTGTTTATGCTTGATGTTTCTATGGCTTTGAATTTTTCAATCCCGGATTTTATATTGAAGTTTATTTCATCAATAAGAACAACAGCATTTTTTATAAGCATTCCTATAAGACTGTATGCACCAAGAATTGGAAGAAATCCAAACGGCTGATTCATTACAAGAAGACCTCCGGATATTCCTATTAGTGCAAAAGGTATTGTAAGAATTATCATCAGTGGCTGTTTTACAGAGTTGAAAAGATAAACCAGGATTATCAGCATGAAAAGAAGACACACAGGAAGATTTTTCTGGACGCCTTTATTTCCCCTGTCTGAAAGTTCGTGTTCTCCTTCCCATTCAATTTTATAACCAGCGGGAAGATTTATTTTTTCAACTTCAGGACGGATTTCTGAAAGAAGGGTGTCTGCTGTTACTCCATGAACAGGGTCGCACTGAGCCCTTATAACCCTTTTTCTGTTGTATCTTCTTATTACAGGATCTTCAAACTCAATGCTTTTATTGTTTACAACCTGTGCAAGGGGAACAGGAACAGCAGAATTTCCCCATACAGGAAGTCCGTCAAAATTATCAGGATCTGTATCTGAATATTTGAATTTTACCGGAATAAGCTCATCGCCTTCCTTGAAATTTGAAACATCTATTCCGTCAGTTGCGGCTAAGGCACTGAATGAGAGGGAAGATCTTTCAATTCCTGCTTTTTTAGCCTTTGTCTGGGAATAGTCAAGCTCATATGTAAGCACACGCTCCTTCCAGTCATCTGTTACAGATTTTGCGTTTTGATTTTTATTCATTATGATCTGAATTTTTTCAGACAAATCCCTTAAAATTTTGGGGTCATTTCCTGTTATTCTGGCCTCAACCTTGTAGTCTGCCCTTGGCCCTGAAATATATTTCCAGATATGGGGAGAGCCATCAGGAAGATTGTTTTTAAACCAGTTTTCAAACTCAGGTATCATTTTATTTATCTGTCTGTAATTTTTAACGTTTATTACAATCTGAGCAAAGGCAGGATTAGGCGCCTCAGGAGTAAGTGCAGCCGCAAATCTTGGAGCTCCTTCTCCAATACAGGTTGCAAAATTTTCTATCTCGTTTCTTGTTTCAAGGTATTTTTCAAACTTTTCCATATCTGCTGAAACAGATTCTATTCTTGTTCCTTCAGGTTTTTTGTAGTCAACAAAGAACTGGTTTTTTTCAGACTCTGCAAAAAAATTTCTTTTGACATTTTTAAAGCCGGAAACTCCTGCAAAAAGAACTGCAATCATTAATATGATGGTAATTGTTCTGTTTGTAAGTGCCAGATGAAGAAGCTTTTTGTATATTCTGTAAAAAAAAGACGAATATGGTTCCCTGTTTCCTGAATTTTTTGAGGGTTTAAGAAGATAAAAACTGAACACAGGAGTCTGGGACATGGCAAGAACCCAGCTTATGAGAAGGGAAACTGAAACAACTATTGAAAGACTTCCCACATATTCGCCGGTGTTGTTTGGTGCAAAATATATCGGCATAAAAGCAAGACCTGCAATTATTGTTGCACCAAGCAGGGGAAGTGCAGTTTGTGAAGCAGGAAGAACAACAGCTTCCATTTTTTCTTTACCGCTCTGAATCAGTGTTTGTGAACCTTCTGCAACAACTATTGCATTGTCAACAATCATTCCCATAACAAGAATAAGTGCGGCAAGTGATATCTGCTGGAGATTTATTCCAAGGACAAGCATTACTATAAATGTTGCAAGTATGGATAAAATCAGATTCGATGCTATTATAAATCCAGGTCTGAGTCCCATGGAAACAAGAAGAACAAAAACAACAATTGCAACGGATTCTAAAAGATTGGTCATGAATTTTTTGATTGCTTCCTTTACAAACTCCGACTGATAATAAATTCCAGATATTTCCATTCCAAGGGGAAGTTCCTGAAGAAGCTCATTCATCCTTTTTTTTACTGCATCTCCCATTATTACAACATTTGCATCAGATGTTGCTGAGATTGCAATTCCAACGGCTTCCTTTCCGTTAAATCTCATAAGTGATGAAGGAGGGTCATTATATTCACGTTTAACCCTTGCAATATCCTTTATTCTGATCTGATTTTCTGGTCCTGCCTGAATTATAAGATTTTCTATTTCTTCAACAGACCTGAACTTGCCTGTCTGTGCAATTCTTATTTTTCTTGAATCTGTTTTTACTTCACCTGAAACTACAACAGTATTCTGATCCTTTACCGCACTGGTAATCATGGAAGGGTGAATGCCAAGATTTGCGGCCTTTTCAGTGTCTATTTCAATATTTACGGTTTCGTCTTGAACACCAAAGAGATTTATTTTTTCAACATCTTTAACTAAAAGCAGCTCTCTTTTTATGTATTTTGCATATTTTTTAAGTTCTCTTTGTTCAAGTCCGTCTCCTGTAAGAGCAAGAAAAATTCCAAACACATCTCCATAGTCATCCATTACCTGTGAAGGAAGTGCACCTTCGGGAAGTTTTGACTGAACAGACTCAACCTTTCTTCTTACAATATCCCACAGCTGCTGAATTGTGTCTGATCTGACATTTTCATAAAGATCTACATAAACCATTGAATATCCGGCTCTTGATTCAGACCTTATGAATTCGACCTTATCTGCCGCCTGTACTGCTTCTTCAATTTTTCTTGTAACTTCCTGTTCCACTTCATGGGGCGAAGCTCCGGGATATGGAGTCATGATAAGAGCTGTTTTAATTGTGAAGTCTGGATCTTCAAGTTTTCCAAGGTTGAAATATGCTGATATTCCTCCTGCTGTGATTATAAATAAAAGAAAAAATATGGTGACTCTGTTTTTTAAGGAAAAATCTGTAATTCTCATTTAACCGCCAGTATAATTTATAGTTCATTGCCGTAATTTGTTTCTGAAAACTTTGAAAGGAGCTTTATTCTTGATTCTTCGTTTATATATGCCGCTCCAGCTGAAACTATCCAGTCTCCCTGATTCAGTTTTCCTGAAACCTGTATTTTGTCTGATTTTAAAAGTTTATGGATTTTGACCTCTGTTCTGACAGGAATATTGTTTTCAGTATCAATTTTCCAAAGAATCGGAGTTTCATAATCATTGCTCAGTACAGCACTCAGGGGAACAGTAAAGATGTCGTTTTCAATGTCGCCTGGTGTGTCAAAGAAAATTTGTGCAGACATCCCAGGTTTTATCTGGTTGTCTGATTGGGCCGTAAGAATAATAGGGTAGGTATTGCCGGCTCCTGTTGCATTTTTTCCGATCTCTTTAAGTGATGCCTTGAATGTTTTTCCTGGAATTGAATTAAGGCAAAACCTGAAATTAGTGAATTTATCTGCCTTTGCTACCAGATTTTCCGGAATATATGACTTAACCTCAATTGTTTCAATTTTTACTATTGATAATACAGGCTGGCCTGCTGATACAGTTTCATGGTTTTCAGTAAAAATCTCATTAACATAGCCTGAAACAGGAGAATAAAGACTTGTATCCTTGAGTGAGTTTTCAGCGTTTTCAAGCTCTTTTTCCAGTGCTTTGGTTCTTGAGCTGATGGCTTTGAATGCTGCTTCAACCTGATCAAACTTTGCCTTTGCAGCAGCGTTTTCCTTTACAAGGCTTTTGTATCTTTCATACTGAAGTTCAGCATCATTTAATTCAGCATATGAGGCATTGATATTTGCCTGGAGATTTTTTATTTTAAGGATAAAATCCCTTTCATCAATTTTTGCAAGAAGCTCTCCCTTATTTATTTTCTGTCCTGTTTCAAGTGACATTCTCACAA
Source organism: Desulfobacteraceae bacterium (assembly GCA_050253255.1). Taxonomy (GTDB): domain Bacteria; phylum Desulfobacterota; class Desulfobacteria; order Desulfobacterales; family JACKCP01; genus JACKCP01. The sequence continues at coordinate 6,511 of JBFWJK010000119.1, forward strand.
TTGGTCCGCCAACCCTGAATGAAAGCCTGATCTCTTTTTCCGGTATTATTGAAGCAGGGAACATATGTTTTTTCAGTGTTTCCTTTTCCATTACCTGAAAGCCTTTGACAGGTCTTATTACGGGTTCTTTTTCAGTAAAGGTATCTGCCGTGGAATTTTTACAGCCTGAGAGCATAAAAATTCCTGTCATTAAAATCAGCAGTGTAACTGTAATTTTTTTTAAACTTCCAATCATTCTGGTTCTCCCCAATAGGTTTTGTTATTTAAAGACCAACCTTATTTACAAAATGTGTGCCATGTTTGAATCGGCTGATTTTTCAGGCATCAGGGAAATTTAATGGTTTAAACTGTCTTATAAAACAGTTATATCTGGCTAATAAGACAGTTTTATGTAAAAGTGTCTTATTAGACATAATTAGAGGTGCGATATGGATGAAAAGGAATTCTTCCACCAGGGAACAATAAGAATCTGCGGCAGTCTTGATAAGGATAAAATGCTTGAAAGCTGTTTTTATTTTTTTAAAAAATTCTTCCCCCTTGAAGTAATAGCAATCAGCAAGCATTATTTTGAATCGCAGTCCATGGAAATAATAGGACAGTATTCGGAAAAAAAGATTCCAAAGCTTGATAAAATTATAAAACTCAATAAAGAGGCGGCAGAGTTTGTACAATCAAATAAAAAAACAGTTTTGCTTGTAAGGACAATGTATGATGACCCTGTTGCCATTATAATAAACACTTATATGAACTTTTCTGAAATGTCTGGTCTTGTTCTTAATCTGAAAGTGGAAAATGAGGTAATAGGTTTTGTTGCAGTTTTCTGCAGAAAAAATGAAATGTTCACTGAGGATCATGCAAAACTTTATTCAGTTCTTCATGATCCCTTTGCAATTGCAATTTCAAATATTCTAAGGTACCGGGAACTTGTAAGCCTTAAAGACAGTCTGAAAGACGAAAATACATATCTTCATGAGGAGCTTAGAAAAATTTCAGGAGATGAAATAATAGGCTCCGACTCAGGACTGAAAGATGTAATGGAAATGGTAAGGCAGGTTTCACACATAGACAGCAAGGTTCTTATTCTTGGTGAAACAGGAGTTGGAAAAGAAGTAATAGCCTCAGCAATCCATTATTCATCTTCCAGAAAAGACAAGCCTTTTATAAAACTCAACTGCGGTGCAATTCATGAAAATCTTATTGATTCCGAGCTTTTCGGCCATGAAAAAGGCGCCTTTACCGGAGCAGTTTCGGTAAAAAAGGGAAGATTTGAAAGGGCTGATGGAGGAACTCTTTTTCTTGATGAAATAGGAGAACTTCCAATGAATGCACAGACAAGGCTTTTAAGGGTTCTTCAGACAGGAGAGTTTGAAAGGGTTGGAGGCTTTGAGTCCATAAAATGCGATGTAAGGATTATTGCAGCAACAAACAGAAGTCTTGATGAACTTGTTAAAAAAGGTGAGTTTCGTGAGGATCTTCTTTTCAGGATCAATGTTTTTCCAATTACAATTCCTCCTTTAAGATTCAGGAAAGATGATATTCCAGAACTTGTTGAGTATTTCACAGATAAAAAAAGAAAAGACTTAAATATTTCAAGACGGCCAAAAATAGCCGGGTCTGCATATTCAAGGCTTAAAAATCACGACTGGCCTGGCAATATAAGGGAGCTTGAAAACTGTGTTGAAAGGGAACTTATAAGAGTAATTGCCGGTAAAGGAGATATACTGAAATTTAATGATTTTACCGGAACAGAAAGTGTTGAAAAGGGTGGAACTGATGAAATTTTAAACTCTTATGATTTTAATCTGACTGCAGATGATCTTTTCAGAGTTCATGTTTTAAAGGTTCTTGAAAAAACAGGGGGGAAAATTCAGGGACAGGGCGGTGCAGCACAATTACTTGGGCTTAATCCAAGCACACTTAGAAACAGGCTTAGAAAGCTTGATATTCCGTTTGGAAGAAACTCATGATCCGGATACATATTTTTTAAAAAATTTAAAATGGAGAATAAAATTATAAGAATTTAACTTCATAACCCTGAACCCATATAAAGACCTTCAAAAAATCTGCGTGCATTGATGCCAAGAGTTCTGGTTCTGTATCCTCCTTCCTGGACAATAACAGTTGGAAGACTGATCCTGCCGATTATTTTTCCTGTTGTTTCAAAATCTTTTGACAAAAGACTCCATGAACCTGTGGGGTCTGATCTGGCAGTATCGAGTCCAAGTGCAACAACTAAAAAAGCAGGTTTAAATTTTTTTACTTTTCCTGCTATATTTTCAAGGGCTTCATGAAACATGGCGGAAGTGCAGTTTTTTGGAAGAGGGATGTTTATGTTGAAGCCTTTTCCCTGTCTGCAGCCTGTTTCTTTTGCAAATCCTGAAAAATAGGGATACTCAACGGCCGGATCACCGTGAATGGAGCAGGTAAGTATGTCATTTCTTTCATAAAATATATCCTGGGTTCCGTTGCCGTGATGAAAATCAATGTCTATTACTGCAACCTTACCATAATCTGATAAATATTGTGCTGCTGCCGCAGTGGAATTGAAATAGCAGAAACCGCCGAATTTATTCCATTCAGCGTGATGCCCCGGAGGTCTTACAAGAGCATAGGAAAGCCTGAAATCCTCAAGAAGAACTTCAGCGGCTGTTACAGCACAGTCAACAGCACCAACTGCCGCAAGATATGCATTTTTGTTTAACGGAGTCATTGTGTCTGTGCAGAAACATCCGATCTGAACCTCGATATCCCTTGAAGAAGAAAAACGGTTTCTTCCCGGAAATACGCTTGGATAAATCGATTTTCCTTCAGGAAGTTTTTTACACACGTTTTTTAAAAAATTGAGATACTCTGTATCATGAATTTTTTTTAACAGAGAAAAAGGTGCTTTACGGGGTCTGAGCCTTTTGAACATTCCTGTTTTTGAAATTTCATTTAAAATCTGTGAAATTCTTATTGGAGCTTCAACATACCCTTTTTCCGCGACATGATGGATTACATGATTTTCGTTTACAAGGAGCGCTATAAGAGGTTTTGTCTGAACTTTTGGAGTAAACGGTTTTGCCTTGTACTGCGGCTTTCTTGTTACAACAGGGTTGTCACGAAATGAATCGACAATCTTTTCTATGAGCGCAGGATCGATGATTTTTTTGTATTTTCTTTCCAGAACAGCACGGGCGACCTGTCTTGCAAGTTTCAGGTCAAGTGGAGCGGTTTGGTTTAAAGGGTCATACATGAGATAGTATAAATCCTTGTCTCCGGGTTTTATTGGGCTGTCAAAAATATTGTTAATAATCGGATATGCGCCGAAACGTTCGTAGAAAAGCATTCTTTTTTGGTTCTGGGCAAGAATTTCAGGGTCACAGACTCTTTCATCATCTATGCTCGATTCAAAAAAAAGTCCTTTTGCCTTAAGATTTACAGATTCTTCCCTTATTCTTTCATATAAAATGGTTCCAAGACCTTTCCCTGTTTTCTGATGAGCGGCAGAAATAAGCTCAAGATATGTCACTTTGATATCAGACATGTGCAGAAGCATGGCAAAGCCTTTTACACGTCCAAGATGGTCTTCGGCAGAAAAAAGAATTGAACGGTACTGGTATTTCAAAGGATCTTCAAGCTGCAGGGGAAGTTTCAGAAGGTCTTCAATCCGTGTGGTGGGGAATTGTTTTTTTATGATTTCTGTGACCTGGCCAATTGCATATTTATTTGCGTTTGAAACGCTGTCTAGAATTTTTCTTATGCGGAACATAAAGCCTCGTAGTATTATTAATGAATCTATTCATATAATGTTTTTTCAGGGAATTATACCTGTTTTGAATGTCTGAAAAAAATTATATGAAAGTTACTGGAATACTGTATTTGCCTCTATTGCAGCAGGAAGCTTTATTTTAAACCTGTTTAATTGAGTTCTGTTGAAATAAAAAATGCCGCCGGTGTCAGTTTTGCTGGTGAACTGACCTGGGGATATGTTTTTCTCAAGAATTTCAAGTGCCATTTCAGCAGCCATTCTTCCGTGCGCTTCTCCGTATATGACAAATGCACCGATAACCCCTTTTGAACTTACAGTATAATCCTGATTGGTAAAAACAGGGATGGCCGTGTTTGCAGATGTCCATTCAATTACCTGTTCTACACTTACATTTTCATGGTTTTTATTTTTAAGAGAATGAAAAGTCGGCATGAGTATCAGGTCATAATTCTTGGCATTTGAAACAATATTTTTCCATTGAGCAAATGATGATGCTGTTTTGTATTCTGCTGTGAGATTTGAGACCTCAACTGATATTTTTTTCTGAAAAACAATTTCTATTATAGACCGGGTAGTGGGGCTTGAATCCATAAGAACAAGAGCTCTTTCAGCATGAGGGATAATTTGGGACAGAAATCTG
>JBFWJK010000120.1:0-10916 GCA_050253255.1 Desulfobacteraceae bacterium
TACTTTTGCCTTGAAGCTCCCACTGTAACTTTTCCTCATGGACCTCCTATTCTCTTTTATTTTTTTTAAATTTTTACCAGCTTATATGTCGCTTAGCAAATGGTTCAAATTTTGGGGTCCATTATATTCCCAGACTTCTTTAGCAGGAGATAATAATGTTATCTCAGGCAGAACAACTTTATTTCATGAATTTGAAATAGTAATTAATCAGCCAACAGAGCTTGCTTAATGTCATCTACTTTTCCCATACTTGACCCCCTTAATATAGAACTGTCCTTTACTTCTGTATACCCTATACCAGAAGCAGGTACAGTTTTAACCCTTCGTTTTGGAGTAACAGGAGATATTGAAATTGTCTCTTCTTCTTCAAATGTGGTTATTGTAGATTCTGGTTCCCAAATTTCGGCAATGACCGTTATTCTTTCAGAAGATTCACAAATTGTTTTAAAGAGTAGCTCTTCTGAAATTCAAGTTATTATTGAAATTTATTCTCAAAACTCTGAGATAAAAATATCTTCAAGCAGTTCCCTTGTAGAGCATCTTCCAGATATAGAAATCGCAGGTTCAGAAATTATAATTAATCTGTCTGAAAGTATTATAAGCGGAGGACAGGCAAACGATTTGCCTGGGTATGTCCGCACAGGAGATATGGACTTTATATGGAATAATGTTCCTGAAAAAGTAGAAAGCAGTAAAAGTTTTTTTTGGAATAAACCTGATGATCTGCTTTTAAAAGAAAAAATAATCTGGGATAAGACGACAGAGACAGATAAAAAAACTTCAAGTCCTTTTCTTGCCAATATGGCGTATTTTGATTTTAAAAATATAGCTGCATATTCTAATTTTCAAAATAAATCCGATTTTGAAAACACGGCTTCCTTTCTTTCAAAAATGATATTTACAGATGAATTTCATTCTCATTTATGGGACGAATTTTTCATAAGAGACCATGATGCTGAATTCCCTTATGACAATTTTAAATGGTTTGAATTTAAAGACACACGTCATTTTACTTTGTTTGATAAATCCGAATATTGGAACAAAAGATTTGAAAATAAATTTGATAATGGCAATGACATTCTTGCCGACAACCACCATGGAACTTTTTGGGGGCCGTACTGGTATTCTTTGTGGTGCGAACAAAAATATTTTCCGTATAAAAGCAATGAATTTGTTCGCCTCAGCATTACTGACCACTTAGAACAAAATATTTTTCCTGTTTTAAAGTTTATCTATCCGGATAATCCAAGATGTCCTTTTGAATACTGGCATTCAGGAGACAGAGATTCTTTTTCTCCTGATATTACCCCTGTGGATTCGGTCATAGTTCCAAGAAGAAAGGTTTGGTATATGATTAATACAGCTTATATAAAGCGACTGCCTGACATGGCTGATATTTCGTTTATTTCGGTGTCCGCAAGCATAGACCGTGACAGCTGGACATGGAGTTTTAATATTACCCTTAATTCCAGAGACAGTCTTGATTTAGTCAAGCCTGAAAACGGCAGCCTTAAAGACATTGAAATAAATATTAACGGCTGGAAATGGACATGCCGGGTTGAAAACTGGAGCAGGGATTATTCATTTGGACAGGAGGCATGGAAGGTTTCCGGCAGGAGCCAGTCAATTGAACTTGGAGATCCTTACTGTATAGAACCTGTGTTTACAAATGTTCAGGAACACGGCGGACAGATAATAGACAGGATTTTAACCAATACAGGCTGGACAGCTGACTGGCAGTATAAAGATTTTAACCCTTATGCAAGCTGGCTTGTGCCTGCATCAACCCTGAACATGACAGATGTATCAAAAATTAAACAGATTCAGGCTGTAACTGACTCTGTATCTGCCTTTATCCAGACTGCAGCGGACACAGCAACTGAAAAGAAGTTAATTATAAAGCCAAAATATTTTAAAAATCCCTGGCACTGGATAAATGAACCCCCTTCACTGATTTTAAATGATTCAATATCGCATGAAATAAGCAGCTCAAGCGTAATAACAAAGCCTCTTGATTCTGTTATTGTCTCCGGACAAAACAGGGGAGTAATTGTCAATGCTGTAAAAAATGGAGCGGCAGGCAATTCTCCGGCTCCAATGGTTTTTGATGATATGATAACAACACAGGACGCAGGAAGAGAAAGAGCCAGGCATATAATTGGAGGTTCGGGAATATGGATTAAGCATACATTAAAGCTTTTTTCACTCATGCCTCCGGAAACTCCGCCTGGTCTCATGCTTCCGGGTGATTTTATCCAGATGAACGAATCAAACATTTCATGGAAAGGTCAGGTTACTGCAACTGCAATTAATGCCTCGTGGAACAACGGTCTGACAGTAAATCAGGATATAGAAGTGGAGCAATATTATGAGTAATGTCTGGAAACAGTTTGAAAATCTGCTCCCAAAGAAAAAGCAGATTATTGGAAAAGTCTTGAGTGTCAACAGTACGGATAAGACCAGCACTGTTCAGATGCTGTCCGGAACAAATATTATTGTGAAGGGTGTTGATGTGGCTGTGGATAAATTTTGCCTGGTTGAAGATGGAGCTGTTCAGAGGGAAGTTCCTGAGCTGCCGGTTTATGATGTGACTATTTATTAAGTTTGATTTTCTCCCCACCTATTTCCCCACCAGAAGTGGGGAAAAAAAGAAAAATCAGGAAAAATTAAAGAAAAAACAAGATAAAACTTGAAAGCTTTTAAAAAGTCTGAAATGGTTTATTTAAAAGGGTTTAGGTGCGGTTTTCAAGTGGTTTAGCTGGCGTGCCCGGCGGGACTCGAACCCACGATTTCCGGCTTCGGAGGCCGGCGCCCTATCCGGCTGGGCCACGGGCACACAGATTAATCAACTAAGTTATGGCATTATAAAAGTCAAGTAAATGTTTTTGTTTTTAGGTTTGTGATCTGCTACATTAAATCCGGTTTGAAATTTTTCTGAGGAGTTTTTTATGCCGGAATTTAATGATGGCCTTTTCAACAGTCCTTTTGAAGAGTACAGGCATATATTGAAAGGGATTGTGAAAAAAAGGAAAAAAACTGCTCCATGGCAGACACGGGATCATAAAAAGGAAAAGTGCAGAGCCTGCAAAGAGGAAAACCTTTTTTTAAGGGAAATGTCAGATGTTGTTCCCTTAAAGGGCAGGAAAAAGGTCAGGGCTGCTTTAAATAAAAAGCCGGTTGAAGACAGAACCGGTTATTCCTTCGAAAAAAAAGAGGTTTTAAAAAAACTTGAAGAACTTCTTGATTCCGGTGAAGGTTTTGAAGTATCAAAAACCCCTGAGTATAATGAACTTATTGGTGCGGGTGTATGTGAGGAGACTGCAAGAAAACTCCATGAAGGAAGGTTTTCAGTTCAGGATTATATAGATCTTCACGGTTTTTCAAAAACAGATGCAGAGGAAATTGTGAGGGATTTTCTTGAGAAAAGCTTCAGAGAAAATAAAAATGCAGTTTTAATTGTACATGGCAGAGGACTTTCTTCTAAAAAAGAGCCGGTACTGAAAAATCTTGTCAGGGATATTTTAGAGTCGAATTACTGGAGAAGAAGAGTGTTTGCCTGTTCCAGTGCAAAAAGTACAGACGGCGGCGCAGGTGGTACTTATGTACTTTTCAGAAAAAAGCCTCTTACCAAGAATCAGGAAAAACAGCTTTTGAAAAGCGGCAGGAAATTTAAATGTATATAGCATCAGGGATTTTAAAGTATAAGATACATGAATGCTTTTCACTAAAGCAGAAGCGTTCCCATGTAAAGCCGATAATATCAAAAATACAAAACGAATTTAACGCTTCAGTCTGTGAAGCTGGAAGTCTTGATAAATATCAGATTGCGGAAATAGGCTTTTCCATGGTCGGAAATGATAAAAATGTTTTAAATTCAAAGGTAGATAAGCTTTTCAATCTTGCAGAATCTTCTTCCCTCGCAGAACTGATTGATTCAGAATACGATATTTACAGTTTTTAAATTGTAAGGACCGGGTTTTTTAAGAAATTACCATTTTACATAATGATCTTCCAGCCAGCCAAAGAATTCGACATTTTTAAAAGTGTTTTCACTTAGCTTTATTTTCCCTTTAAATACCCCTGTGTGCTGAATAAAATTTGAGGCTGTGAATAAAAAATTGGTTTTTTCTGTTTTTGTTTTTTCAGGGTGGAATTTTAGGTCTATAATTCCGTCGTTTGATTTGACAGACCAGATTTCATTGTCTTCCTTTTCAAAGCTTACCTGGTTTATTTTGATGAATCTGTCATCATGCCATAAAAAATTTTCTGTTTCTCCGGTCTGGTTGACTCCCCATGAAAGGTTCATTCCAAATTCCTTAAAATCAAGAATGCAGGCTGTTGAGGCCCAGTTCCACCAGATTTCTCTTCCGGGAAAACCAAGACTTCTGTCGGTTATTGCCCGTGAAGTTTCCGGGGAGACTTCAATTTCATTACCATTTTCAAAGATTTTTCCGCTGCATTTTAAGGGAGTTTGTTTTTTTGTAAAAAACCATCTGTTGTATGAAGTTTTTGAACATAACCTCAAGGGGGAGGGAGGAGCTTCATCCGTAAATTCAACTTGAAACTTCAATTTTTCAGAGTTTACAAGAATGCCTTCAGAAGAAAAGCTGATTTCAAGGTCTTTTGTTTTGAAAAAAGCTTCGGAATTTTCAGTTTCGGGGTTTATGATATTTTTGAAAAAAAGAAAGGTCAGAGAACCTTTTTCGTTTAAGGTATCTTTTTCAAGGCTGTGAACATATGCAAACCCTTTTGATGCATATCCAAGGTCTGCAATGGCAGCCCCGGCAATATGGGTTTTTGTTGTTATTCCAGCAAAAACAAATTGTCTGAAAAAAAGAGGTTTAAGTAAATCCGGAATTTTTCTGCCCATTTTGGTATGCAGTCTGAAATCTCTGATATTTATTGTTGGACTAGAGTCAAAGAGTCTGAAATAAGGTTGATTCTTATTGGGGTTGATAAGGTTTGTATCCATGATTAATTTTCTCATTTGATTGTTTTTTTGTTTTCAGGTTATCAGAGTTATGGTTTAAAATAAATATTTTAGAACGCTTTAATTTTTTTATGGAGAAATTTATGGCAAACAATGCTTTAGATATAAAAAAAGAACTTATTGAACTTTCAGGGGATCTCAGCGAGATTTACTCAGGCTATCTTAAGTCTGATGATGAATCCGGACTTGAGGAGCTTGAAAAGGTAAAGAAATTTTTCAGCTCGGTTAATAAAAATATCGATGATCAGGTTTTGAAAATTGCTGTTGTAGGAGCAATTAAATCAGGGAAAAGTACTTTTATAAACTCTTTTTTAAAATCTGACTTTCTGAAAAGGGGTGCCGGAGTAATAACTTCAGTTGTTACAAGGGTAATGGCAGGGAAAGAAAAAAAAGCTCTTGTTTCTTTTAAAACAATAGATGAAATAAATAATGACATAAAAAATTCGGTTGTTCTTCTTCCGGAGTTTGAAGATAACGGTAATTTCGATGATTTCGACATAAGAGACAAAGATTCCAGGCATCGTCTGGACAGAGTTCTTGTGGCTCTTAAAAATGAGCATCTTGTTACAAAGGATTCAAGGGAGGCAAAGAGCGTATATCTCCAGTCCTATCTTCAGGGTTATGAACGGCTTGAAAACATTCTTGAAAAAGGTGAATCAGAGTTTACAGGAGAAAGTTTTGACCAATACAAAGATTTTGCAAGCCAGGAGCCTCTTGCTGTCTATGTAAAAGATATTTTTGTTGAAATTCCGGGAAATGCTATTGATGAAAAAACAGAAATAGCAGACTGTCAGGGGAGTGACTCCACAAACCCTCTTCATATAGCAAGAATCCAGGATTATCTTCTTAAGGCCAATTTTATCATATATCTTGTAAGTACAAGAACAGGGTTAAGGCAGGCCGATATTATTTTTTTGAATATGCTTAAAAAAATGGGGCTTACAGGGCAGTCGGTCTTTGTTCTTAATGCTGATCTGTCTGAACATGAGAATCTTGAAGACCTTCACAGAGTCGAGAAAAAAACAGCCGAAGAAATCCATCTACTGAAACCAGATGCAAAATATTTTACAATTTCAGCTCTTTATGAGCTTTTTTCTGAAAATGAAGAAACTCTTTCGGAAAAAGACAGATTAAGGCTTGAACAGTGGCGTATTGATGAAGAATCGTCTGAATTTTTAAGAAACGGTTTTAAATCGTTTAATAATTATTTTAAAAACGAACTGATTTTAAAAAAACAGTTTTTCTTTTACTCGAGCATGCTGGGAAAAATTACAGACAAGATAAATGAACTCAGTGAACGACTTGAAATAAAAATAAAAATTCTCGGTTCAGGCGACAACTACGGAGAAAAAGAGCTTCTTGAGCAGACCAGAAAGTTTAAGGAAGTAAAAAATATAATAAAAAATACCATGGAAGGCGCAAAGTCGAAATTTGATAAAAATCTTAAAAACGAAATTGATTCCTTTTTTTCTTCTGGCTCTAAAATTACCGGAATGGTTTACGACTTCATAAAATCATACAAGGGAGACCTTAACAAATATATTGTCAGGACAGGTGACAGCTCGGTGAAGGTAAACTATTTTTCCCTGTATCAGGATTTCAGGCAAAGTCTTGATAACTTTGTCACAAGAGAGATAAATCCTCTGGTAATATCTTTTATTAAAGAAAAGGAAAAAGAAATTGTTTCATATTACTACGAACTTTCAAAATCCTATGAATATATGGTTTTTGAAACAAGAAACAATTTTCAGAAGGCAATAGGCAAGGACCCGGTGAAATTTGGAACCAATATAGCCTCGCCGGAAAGCTTTAACCTTGAACAGTCTTTTGAAGTGCCCTCAGCACTCGATGCCCTGAATTACAACGTTGTTTTAAGAAGCAGCGCCATGGCAGGCTCATCAATGGTTTTTTTTAAAAATATGATCAACAGATTTTTTAAGCCAAAGACTTCTTTAAATGATGAAGCTTTTAAAATTATAGAAAAAAGTCTTGTAAAAATAAAAAAGGAAACAGAGGCAACCCTTAAAAACCATTTCTTGAACTACAGGGAAAATTTGAAATTTCAATACATCCTCAGGTTTTCAGAGCAGGTTATGGATTTTTACTGTAAAAGCCTTATTGAATCTCTTGACTCTTACGTAAGTGATTTTTCAGATATTCTGGAAATAATGGAAACAACTCAGGAATCAAAAAAGGTCTGTCTCGAGGAACTTGAGCTGCTTGAAAAAAGATGCGGAGATTTGAAAATAAAAGCAGATAAGATCAACGAAAATCTCAGTTTCTAAAATCATATCATGCAGACATATTTATGATCTGCCCTGTCTGATCTGGTGAGTTCTGAGACTTGGAATACTGATCTGAAACCTGATAAGGTGATTTTTTCTCTCCTTTATCAAGTCCTGATTTCTCAAGCTGCATTTTTATGAGTTCTTCGTTTGCCTTTATTTTTGTTGTGGCAGCCCTTGATGCTATGGCTCTGTCAGAACCTGAAGGGTTTGCCGGAGCAAGGGCCGCACTTCTTATTACATCCATTTTTCTTATTGTGGCTTCAGGACTCCCTGCTACAGGAGACGTGTCTATGAGAACATCTCCTCCGACAGCGTACAGGATTCCGTCAGGGCCTTTCTGGTATTGATAGTTGGCTCCCCGTTTTATGTATGGACCGCCTGCCGCTACATGGGCCATTTCATGGTCTCTGACTTCCTGATCCCTGGACTTGAGCTCTTCAATTATTTTTTGTTCGTATGGCGTGAAATCATCTTTTGAAGTTTTTATTTTTTTTTCAGAATCGGAAGAGTTTTTTTCTGTTTTTTGAGAATTATCGTTTTTTTCAGTGTTTTGAGGTGATGCAGATGAAGTGTTCCCGCCGAATTTTCCGGAATTTACATAAGGATTGAAGTTTTGAGATAAAGAGTTGTTTACATTCATTTTGTTCACCTCTTTTGAAACTATAATCATTTTAAGGTGTTTAGTAAATTAAATTGTCTCTGTTTTTAAGCCTTAAAATATGTTAGTCACTAAAAAATGCTAATAAAACAAAAATGGTGCAGACAATGAATGAAGAAATGAACAGTTCCGTTGAAAGTCAAATAGCCAGCACTCTTTTTTCATATTCAGTTTCAAGGGAGGATTTGAAAAATCTGGCTAATGAAACCATTGAAAACTCCGAAGCAGAAGAACAGACTCTTTTATATGAACTTCAGATTTTAAAAATCATAACAACCGGAGTTTCTGTAAACTATCTTATTGAATCCTCTGAATTGAAAAATGAAATATCAAAGCTTTACTGGGAATATATTCTGGAGTTTTCAAAAAGCGTTACAGAAGCCACTAAAAAATATTCAAATGTTGATATTGACTATTTTGAAGTTATAAAAGATAAGCTTAATTATTACCTGAAGGAACTGTCCGAAAACAAAGATGCCCCTGAACCGGCTTCAATAATCGGGCCTGCATTTGCTGTTCAGTGTTCTATGCCTGAGGATACTTTTACAATCCTTGCCGGTGCAAAGCTTTTTAAGGGTGTTATAAACGGACTCAAAATTTATTATGAAAAACAAGGTATTATATAATTCTTTTTTGTTTAACCTGTAAAACTGGAATTATTCATGGGCAGAAAATCTGAAATAAGAAGAACAACCGGAGAAACCGATATAAGTGTTATTCTTGAGCTTGACGGAGAAGTGAAATCTGAAATTGAAACAGGAATCCCTTTTCTTGATCATATGCTCAATCTTTTTGCAGTTCACGGAGGGTTCAGTCTCAAGCTGAAGGCAAAAGGAGATATTGAAATTGATTATCATCATACTGTGGAAGACATTGGAATAGCTCTTGGCGAAGCCTTTAGAAACGCTCTTGGAGATAAGAAAGGGATAGCAAGGTATGGGAATTTTTTTCTTCCAATGGATGAAACCCTTGCAAATATAGCCCTTGATATTTCAAACAGGCCTTATCTTATTTTCAATGTCCCCGAGACAATCCGGGCCAAAGGGCCGTTTTCTCCATATCTTGCAAAAGAATTTTTCAGGGCCTTTTCTGTTCATGCAGGAGTTACCCTTCATATCAATGTATTGTATGGAGAAAACGAACATCATATTGTGGAGGCAATTTTTAAAGGGTTTGGAAAAAGTCTTGCCATGGCCTGTCAAATCGAATCTGATATTATTCCTTCAACAAAGGGAATCCTCTGATATCTGGGGTGTATGACTTTTGCCGCAGCTTCAGTGTGAAAACAGACCCGGGATATTTTAATAATGCCGGAGTCCGATTATTCCAGATACTTTTAGAAATTGACTTTTTAAAGAAAATATAATTAAATAAAAAGGTTTATTAAAAATTATTTTTTTAGGCAAAGCAGTTTTAAAACACTGCTTTTAATCTTTAAACCGCCCGAAGAAGTGGGGTTTTTGGTCTTGCTTATTCCTGAAACAGTCATTTCCGAAATTTTAAATTCAGTAAACATTGTCGATTTTATTTCCCAGTATGTAAATCTGAAAAAGTCTGGCAGGAATTTTGTTGGACTTTGTCCTTTCCATTCGGAAAAAACCCCGTCGTTTTCAGTTTCCCCTGAAAAAAATATGTTTTATTGTTTTGGATGCGGGGAAGGGGGAAATCTTTTCTCCTTTTTAATGAAGTATGAAAATCTTACTTTTCCTGAAGCTGCAAGGGCAATTGCGGATCAGTACAATATTGCAGTTCCTGAGACTTCCTCAGATTCTTCAGGTTTGAGATCCAAAAGTTTCAGGGAAGAGATTTTAAAGGCAAACAAAAAAGCTGCAGGTTATTACAGCACTATCCTGAAAAAAAGCTCTGCTGGCCGGTCTGGTCTTGAATACCTGAAAAAAAGAAAAATCCCCGATGAAATAATAGAAACTTTTATGATCGGCATGGCACCGGAAGGGTGGAATAATCTAAATTCTTTTTTAAAAAAAGAAAAAATTACAGATGAAGTTCAGGAAAAAGCTGGCCTTATAGTTGAAAACAAAACCGGCACAGGCTTTTATGACAGATTCAGGGAAAGAATAATATTTCCGATTTCCGACATAAGAGGAAATATTATTGCCTTTGGGGGCAGAATGCTCGGGGACGGACTGCCAAAGTATCTGAATTCTCCCGAAACCCAGGTTTACAATAAAAGCAGCTCTTTATACGGCCTTTATCAGGCCAGGGAATATTGCAGAAAAGAGAATCGGATTTATATTGTAGAAGGATATCTTGATGTTCTGGCTCTTTATAAATCAGGAATAAGAAACTGTGCTGCATCTCTTGGCACCTCACTTACCTCAATGCATGTAAAAATGCTCAAGGGTTATGCAGAAAAAATGGTTCTTGTATATGACGGCGATGAGGCAGGAATAAGGGCTGCTGCAAGAAGTATAGAAATATTTGCAAATGAGGAAGCTGATGTTTCAGTTCTTATTCTGCCTGACAAAATGGATCCAGATGATTTTATAAATGCATACGGACCTGAAAAATTTTCGCAGGAAGCCGAAAAAGCACAGGAAGCTGTTGATTTTATAGTGAAATACTATCTCAGGCTTTACGGAAGCACAATTGAAGGTAAGGTCAGGGTTGTTTCGGCTGTTGAAGACTTTATGAAAAAGATAACAGATCCTGTTACAAAAGCTCTTTATACGAAAAGAGTTTCAAACCTGTTGGGAATTGAGGAAACAGCTCTGCTTGAAAGGTTTGATGTCAGGGGGAAAAAGGCTGAGCTTAAGTCCGTTTTGTCTTCCGGCAGAAAAATAAGTTCAGAGCATCTGCGGATGGAAATTTCTTTGCTGGCTGCATTGATTGATGTTCCTGAATTAAAAAAAATTTTTATTGCAAAAAAAATTGCCGATAAAATTGTTAATGAGCCGGTAAGAAAATCAGTTCTTAAAATTCTTGAAAGCGGAGAAAGTATAAATCCTGAAGCAGGAGTAAA
>JBFWJK010000121.1:0-10895 GCA_050253255.1 Desulfobacteraceae bacterium
TGTTTAAAAATAATCAAAAAATTTAAAGTACTTACAAAAGTTTTAAACAAAAATTATTAACAATGATAAATAAATTTCAGGAATTAAAAATCTGCCCGTTTTCCATAACATAAACAAAATCGCCTATTTCACTTGCTTCTTCATGATCATGGGTAACAAGAACAACAGGGCAGTTTATTTTGTCCCTTGCGGAAATCAGAAATTCACAGCCTTTTTTCCTGTTTTTAGGGTCAAGTGATGAAAAAGGCTCATCTAAAAGAAGCAGGTCAGGCTGTCTTGCAATGGCTTGTGCCAAAGCTGCTCGTTGCCTTTCTCCGCCAGAGGCTTTTGAAGGTTTTCTTTTTCTTAAATGGGAAATTCTGAAATGCTCAATAAGCTCATTTCCAAATTCCTTGTCCTTTGCTGTGTATAAAATATTTTTTTCAATATTCCAGTGCGGGAAAAGAGTGTATTCCTGAAAAACATAGGAAATTTTTCTTTTATGGGGAGGAATGTTTACTTTTGTGTTACTTGAAAAAAGAGTTTTATCCTTAATTTCAATTTTTCCGGTATTTGGTTTTTCAAGTCCTGCAATAAGCCTTAAAAGTGTTGTTTTTCCTGCACCTGAGTCTCCTATTATGGAAACAGCACCCTTTGCATCGCAATTAATTTCAGCATTTACAGAAAAATTTTTCCTTATTTTTTCAACATATACTTTAAGCATTATTTTCTTAAAACTCCTGTAATAAGCCATGAAAAGAAAAGCCCTGTTACAAGCAAAATTGCAGACATTTTAAAGGCTCCTGAGTAATCGAGCATTTCAACAGATTCAAATATTGAAACAGAAGCTGTTTTTGTTCTGCCCGGAATTGCTCCTCCAACCATTAAAACAACTCCGAATTCTCCAAGACAATGGGAAAAAACAAGTGCAGATGATGCTGCAATTCCTCCGATTGAATTTGGAATTATTACCATGAAAAAAGTTTTTAATTCTGAAAAGCCAAGCATTTTTGATGCTTCAACAAGACGTTTGTCAAGTTTTTCAAACGATGCTGACATTGGCTGAAAAGCATATGGAATATTTGAAACTGTCAGTGCAAGAACAAGACCCTGAAAAGTGAAAACAAGTCTTTGGCCTGTAATGTTTTCATAGGTTTGTCCAAGAAATGATTCAGGAGACATTGCTGCAAGAAGGAAAAATCCCAGCACCGTCGGAGGAATGAAAAGCGGAAGGTTTAAAAGAGCCCGGATCAGGTTTTTTCCGTAAAAGTTTTTAAAACTTATGAAATATGACAAAGGCATTAAGGATATCACAAGAAAAGGAGTTACAATCAGTGCAAGCTTTATTGTCAGAATCAGGGATTTAATGTCTGTCATTTCTCACATCCGGATTTCAGGTTGAAGCTTTGCCGGAAGCTTTAATGTCATGCAATGATTTACCCTGTTTCCGGCATTGATTTTTCAGGGTTTTTCATATCCGTATTTTTTTATTGTATCATCTGAATTTTTTACAAATTTAACAAAATCGTATGCAGATTTTTTTGCCTGGATTATGCACCCTCCCTGAACAACAGGCTGTGCACCTTCAAGGTTGAAATAAACTCCTTCATTTCCTTTTTCTGACAAAGCCTGTGACAGAGCACAGAATCCTGAATCTGTGAAACCTGAAAAAGCATACTGAAAGGACTGTGAAACATTTTTCCCAAAAACAAGCCTGTCATTAAATTTTTCTAAAAGACCTTTTTTTTCAAGAACCTCGATTGCTGTTTTTCCGTAAGGTGCTGCCTCAGGAAGAGCAATTGAAACGGTTTTTGAATTTTTAAAAACCTCCTCAAAACTTTTCAAATTCTTCAGATTTTCAGATTTTGTCCATAAAACTGATTTTCCCTTTGCATAAAGAAAAAAATCTTTTCCTGTTCCGTTTTGCACAAGAAGTTCGGGTCTTTTGGTGTCTGCTGCAAAAAAAATGTCAAAAGGCGCACTGTTTATTATCTGAGAGTAAAGCATTCCTGTGGAACCAAAGCTTGGCGTGATTTTGACCTGATATTCATTTTCAAATTTTTCAATTATTTCCTTCATTGGAAGAATAAAGTTTGCAGCGCAGGCAATTTTAAGTTCCTCGCAAAAACCGTAATAAGGGATCAAAAGCAGTATCAGTGCAAATTTCAAAGCCTTCATTTCCGTTTCCTTTTTATCTGCCGGCTTTTTAAAGCCGGCGTTATTTTAAACTGCTTGATTTTCAATCAAAAGCTTAAGCTCATTTTTATCAAGAGGCCTTTTTTTATCAAGAGATAAGTTTTTAATGTTTTCCACAAGCATTTCAAACTGTGGATCTTTTAACATTATACCTGTTTTTTCAATAAGGCTTTTCACAGCGGCCTTTCCTGTTTTGAGTCCAATGGCTGTTTTTCTTTTTTCACCTGTAAGTTCCGGCGGATATGGTTCCATCAGCAGAGGATCTTTTCCCATTGCATGAACATGGATTCCTGATTCGCATGAAAAGATATCTTTTCCTGCAAAAGCCTTTATTCTTGAAATTTTTATGTCTGCAAGCTTTGAAACCTTCATGCACAGATTTTTAATTTCAATGAGATTGTAATTGTTCCTGTTCATTACAACAAGCCTTGAAGCAATCTCCTCCAGTGGTGTAATCCCTGCACGCTCGCCGATTCCAAGAATGCTTGCGTCTGTGTAGTCTGCTCCTTTTTCAAGCGCTGCAACTGAATTTCCGGATGCAAGGCCAAAATCATTGTGAAAATGAACTCCTATTTCAAGGTCTGTTTCGTTTCTGAAAAATGAAATCAGATCTCCTGCCATTAGGGGGGAAACAAGCCCTCTTGTGTCTGAAAATCTTATTCTGAAACCTCCGTTTGACTTAACAGCCCTGATTGCTTTTTTTATAAAGTCAAAATCAGCTCCGTAAAGGTCTTCAAATCCAACAGTTACTTCCATTCCTGAAAGGGAGGCTTTTCTCACGTTTGCTGATACCCTTTCAAGAAGCTCTTCCTTTGTGGTTTCAAGCCTTTTTTCAATGTGCTGCTTTGAAGAGGGAACGCCAATATTTATTCTTTTGATTCTGTAATCTGCCGCAAGCTCGATATCCTTTTCCCTGCATGGAGACCATACTGAAATAATTGAATTTTCAATTTTTTCTCCGCTCCATTTAAAAAGCTCGTCTATTCCCTTCATTCCTGTCCAGCCTGCTTCAATTTCTTCAATTCCTGAAGCTGCAAGACTTTTGATGATTTCTTTTTTTTCTTCATTATCAAAGTAGGTGTTGAAAAGCTGAAAACCTTCTCTAAGGGTTGTATCAATAATCATGGTAAAAGCTCCTTTCTTTGCAGTGCCGGATTTTAAGTTTCCGGCACTGCATTTACTTATCCCTGGATATAGGATGATACTTCAAAGTCGGGGTATGCATTACCTCCGTGTTCTGTCTGGTCAAGTCCTGTCATTTCCTCTTCTTTGGAAACTCTGAGTCCTATTGTTTTGTCAATGAGCTTGAACAGGATGAAAGCAAGAGGGAATGTCCATGCAAAACATGCTGCTATTCCTATAAGCTGAACTCCTATTATTGATGCTGATGTCCCGCCCATATTGAATATCCCTGCTGCAAGAGTTCCCCATGCACCGCATACGCCGTGAACTGAAACTGCACCAACAGGATCATCAACTCTGATTTTTTCAAAGAACAGTACAGAAAAGACTACTATTACCCCTGCTATTGCTCCGATTATTATACTGCTCATTGGAGAAACTGTTGCACAGGGACTTGTGATTGCAACAAGGCCGGCAAGAGCACCGTTCAAACTCATGCTTATCTCTGGTTTCCCGAATTTAACCCAGGAGGTAATCATTGCAAGAATTGCTCCTGCCGCTGCTGCAAGGTTTGTATTTACAAAGATCATTGCTATGTCTTTATTTGCTGCTGTTGTTGATCCGGGGTTGAATCCGAACCATCCAAGCCACAGGATGAATACTCCAAGTGCTGCAAGAGGAATATTGTGTCCGGGAATTGGTCTGATTTTGCCTTCTTTTGTATATTTTCCGATTCTTGGTCCAAGAACTATTGCACCTGCAAGAGCTGCCCATCCGCCTACGGAGTGAACTACAGTTGAGCCTGCAAAATCTATGAATCCAAGTCCTTCAAGCCATCCGCTTCCATTGAAAAGACTTCCCCATGCCCATCCGCCGAAAATCGGGTAAATAATTGCACTTAAGCCTATTGAATATGCAATGTAGCCGATAAATTTTGTTCTTTCAGCCATTGCACCTGATACTATTGTTGCAGCAGTAGCACAGAATACTGCCTGAAACATCCAGAAAGCAAGAACCCATGGATCTCCGCCCGGTGTGTAGTCGCTCAGGAAAAATCCTGTTGTACCGATGAATCCGCCCTTTGAAACACCGAACATAAGGCCGAAACCTACAGCAAAAAATACAATTGATCCGATACTGAAGTCCATGAGGTTTTTCATCATTATATTGATGGAGTTCTTGGCTCTTGTAAAACCTGCCTCAACAAGTGCAAATCCTGCCTGCATGAAGAAAACAAGACATGCTGCAATAAGTGTCCACAAATAGTCTGCGTGTGACTGTACAAGTTCTATGGCGGCTCTGTTCGATTCAAGAGTTATCGGATCATCGCCTGCAAAAGCAAGAGAAGCAGGTAGAGCAAGCCAGATGCCAAGGTTCAAAAATAATTTCATAATTTCCTCCCTAAAAGTCTTTATTGAATATTAAAAATTTATAATGCAGATTCGCCGTTTTCACCGGTTCTTATGCGGACTGCACTTTCAACCGGAATAACAAAAATTTTGCCGTCTCCGATTTTCCCTGTTGCTGCTACTCCGATTATTGTTTTTACTGCACTTTCAACCTTTGAGTCCTCAACAACAACCTCAACCTTAACCTTGGAAACAAAGTCAACCTGATATTCAGCTCCTCTGTATATTTCCTGGTGGCCTTTCTGCCTTCCAAAGCCTTTTACTTCGCTTACGGTCATTCCGTTGATTCCCAGAGTTGTGAGTTTTTCCTTTACATCATCAAGTCTGAAAGGTTTGATAATCGCTTCAATTTTTTTCATAAGTCCCTCTCCTTAAAAAATTAGCCTTTTTACCGCCTGCTGATCTGATAATGCATAAGTCTTGCCAGAATTTTTATGTCCTTGGAATTTTATCTGTAACTATTTGATAATAAAGGTAATAAAAAAATTATTGGGCGTGTTTTGTTCAAAACCGTATTTTGGCTGTTTTATAATAACTATCTGTTTTTATATGTATTTTTCAGTAAAAGAACGTTATTGTATTAAAATACAAAAATGTATTAAATTTTATTTGGTAATGGTTTTTAACCAGTGATAAACAAGACAAAATGCTGGGTTTTTATTTTAACATCCTGTAATAACTTTGTTTTTCATTAAGTAGGTTTGTTTTATTAAGGATACAAAATTGTATTTTATTCCTGTTTTGTCCTGGTTCTGAAGATTTATAAAAATATGACCTGATTTTTAAAATGTATTGAAATCAGTGGTTTATTAAAAAGTTTGGATTATGGCATATCCCTTGCTTTATCAGAGTCAGAACCCACAATTTTGGAGAAAAAAATGAGAAAGGTAGCTATTTACGGAAAAGGCGGTATCGGTAAATCCACAACAACACAGAATACTGTTGGAGGACTTGTTGAAATGGGACGCAATGTAATGGTTGTTGGATGCGATCCAAAGGCAGACTCAACAAGACTTCTTCTTGGGGGACTTGCACAGAAATCGGTTCTGGATACTCTCAGGGAAGAGGGAGAGGATGTTGAGCTGGATGATATCAGACTCAAGGGCTTCAGGACATCGTGGTGTGTGGAATCGGGCGGTCCTGAGCCGGGTGTGGGATGTGCGGGAAGGGGAATTATTACTTCCATCAATATGCTCGAGTCCCTTGGAGCCTATGAAGAAGAGCAGAACCTTGATTATGTTTTTTATGATGTACTCGGAGACGTTGTATGCGGCGGCTTTGCAATGCCTATCAGAGATGGAAAGGCAGAGGAGATTTATATTGTCTGCTCAGGTGAGATGATGGCCATGTATGCTGCAAACAATATCTGCAAAGGTATCCTGAAATATGCAACATCTGGAAAGGTAAGGCTTGGCGGTCTTATATGCAACTCGAGAAATGTTGACAATGAAAAGGAAATGATAGCCGAGCTTGCCCGTAAAATCGGAACTCAGATGATATATTTTGTTCCAAGGGACAATGATGTTCAGAGAGCTGAAATCAACAGAAAAACAGTGATTGAATGGAAACCTGATGCTCCCCAGGCTGATCATTACAGAAATCTTGCAAGAGCAATAGATGAAAACAAAATGTTTGTAATTCCAAAGCCTCTTGAAATTGAAGAACTGGAGAAGCTGCTTCTTGACTTCGGTCTGCTTGAAGTTGCCTGAAAAATGAACTGGTGTGGTGACTTTTAAACAGAATATTTAAAAAAAATACAAAGGAGAAATCCAGATGATAATGATAAAGGCCGTTGTAAGACCGGAAAAATCAAATGAAGTTATGAAATCCCTTTTTGATGCAGGATATCCTGCAGTTACAAAGATAGATGTGGCAGGAAGGGGAAAGCAGAGAGGTCTGAAGCTTGGAGAGGTTGTTTATGACGAACTTCCAAAGGTGCTTTTAATGGTTGTGGTTCCGGATCTGGACAAGGACTACGTTGTAAAGGCAATCATGAGTTCTGCCAAAACAGGATCAAAAGGTTCCTTTGGAGACGGTAAGATTTTTGTGAGTGAAGTGGAAGAAGTCTACACAATCAGCTCAGGAGTTAAGGAAACCGAGGAGGCTGCATGAAAGAGGTAATAGCTGTAATAAGAGCAAACATGATCAACCAGACAAAAAATGCTCTTCTTGAAATGGGATTTCCTGCATTTACTGCATGCAAGGCACTTGGAAGGGGAAAAAGATCCGTGGATTTTCAGGTGATTGAAGCTTTGGACAAAAACGGCTCGCTTTCAGAAAATCCTGAGCTGCTTCCCTCAATAAGCCAGGGAGGACGTCTTATTCCCAAAAGATACCTTAGCATAGTTGTACCTTCGGAAAGAGTAAAGGATCTTGTTGATACAATAATGAAGATAAACCGGACAAAGCAGCCCGGAGACGGAAAAATATTTGTGCTTCCGGTAAAAAATGTATTCAGGGTGAGAACCGGCGAAACCGGAGAGGCCGCTCTGGATGAAATGGCTGTATAATCAGGAGGTTTTATGAGTGAAATAATGACCGGGCCAGAAGTTAATCTTGAGTCCTGGGTAGACAATATAATTTCAAAGTATCCGCCAAAAGTTGCCAAAAAAAGACGCAGGCACATGGTTGTAAGAGAAGATGGCGAGGCAGGCTGTTCACAGACAATTGAAGCCAACACAAGAACAGTTCCCGGAATAATAACCCAGAGAGGATGCTGTTATGCCGGGTGCAAGGGTGTTGTAATCGGTCCTATCGGAGATATGGTTCATATCACCCACGGCCCTGTCGGATGCGGATACTATTCATGGCTTACAAGAAGAAACATGTACAAGGCAAGGGATGACAGGAAAAACTATATGTCATACTGCTTTACAACAGATATGCAGGATCATGACGTTATTTTCGGAGGAGAGAAAAAACTTGCACAGGCAATAAGAGAAGCTGCACAAATTTTCAAACCTGCTGCAATCTCTGTTCATGCAACCTGTCCTGTTGGACTGATAGGTGATGATATCCATCAGGTTGCAAAGGATATGGAAAAGGAAACCGGAATCCCAGTAATGGCTTTCAGCTGTGAAGGCTACAAAGGTGTCAGCCAGTCAGCGGGTCATCATATTGCAAACAACAAGCTTTTTACTTCAGCTGTTGGAAAGGTCGATGAGCCTCAGCCTGAATTTACAATAAATATTCTTGGTGAATACAATATAGGGGGCGATGCCTGGGAAATTGAAAGGGTATTTGAAAAGTGCGGAATCAAGGTACTTTCAACCTTTTCAGGAAATATGTCCTATTTTGAAATGGAAAAGGCCCATAATGCAAAGTTCAATCTTGTAATGTGCCACAGATCCATTAACTATCTTGCTGAAATGATGGAGAAAAAATACGGAATTCCATGGGCAAAGGTAAACTTTATCGGGCCTGAATCCATGGCAAAAAGCATGAGAAAAGTTGCCGCTTTTTTCAACAATGATGAGCTTACACAAAGAATTGAAGCAGTTATTGAAGAAGAGGTTGAAAATGCAAAAAAGGGAATAGAACCTTATCTGAAAGGGCTTGAAGGAAAAAGAGTAATGCTTTTTGTGGGCGGATCAAGGGCTCACCACTATCAGTCTGTTTTCAGAGAGCTTGGAATGGAACCTGTTGTTGCAGGTTATGAATTTGCACACAGGGATGACTATGAAGGAAGACATGTAATTCCAACAATAAAAGTTGATGCGGACAGTAAAAATATTGAGGAACTCAAGGTTGAGGCTGATCCCGAAAGATATATGCCGGCAATAGACGAAGAGTACAGAAAGAGGCTGGAAGAGGAGGGCGTTTTGTCAAATTATGACGGAATGTGGGCTGATATGGGAGGCGGAACTCTCATAATAGACGACATCAGCCATGTGGAACTTGAAAGGCTTATTCTTGATTTCAGGCCAGACCTCATATGTTCAGGAATAAAAGACAAATATGTGATTGAAAAATTCGGGGTTCCAAGCAAGCAGCTTCACAATTACGACTATTCAGGGCCATATGCAGGTTTTAAGGGGGCAGTTAATTTTGCAAGGGATATTGACATGCTCATAAACAATCCCGCATGGAAACTTGCAAGAGCTCCGTGGAAAGACAGGTCTTTTTTAAATGCTTCGCTTAACAGCTGAACAATAATCAGGGAGAATTAAAATGCTACACCATACACCCGACGAAATATCAGAAAGACATGCTTTAAAGGTCAATCCTGCCAAGACATGTCAGCCGATAGGAGCAATGTATGCAGCTCTTGGAGTTCACGGATGTCTTCCCCACAGCCACGGAAGTCAGGGGTGCTGCTCATATCACAGAAGTCATCTTACAAGGCATTACAAAGAGCCTGTCATGGCCTCGACAAGCTCTTTTACCGAAGGTGCTTCGGTATTTGGAGGAGGGCCTAACTTGAGGCAGTCTCTTAAAACCATTTTTCAGGTTTATAATCCCGATATTGTTGCAGTTCATACAACCTGTCTTTCGGAAACAATAGGAGACGATCTACCTTCAATAATTAAAAGTGCAGTTGAAGACAAGACAGTGCCTGAGGGAAAGCATGTGATTCACTGCAATACTCCGAGTTATGTGGGCTCCCATGTTACAGGATATTCCAACATGGCTGCAGGAATAGTTAAATGTCTCTGTGAAAAGGATGAAACAGAGGCAAAAAGAATAAATGTGATTCCCGGATTTACAGATCCATCAGACATGAGAAAAATAAAGGGAATGTTAAAGGAAATGAGGGCAGATTTTATAATGTTTCCTGATACATCAGGAGTGCTTGATACTCCCCAGACTGCAGAATACAAAATGTATCCTGACGGAGGGGCGAAAATAAGCGACATAATGCGTGCAGGCGGATCAAGCCTCAGCCTGTGTCTTGGGAAATGGTCTTCTGAAGCCGCAGGTGTCGAGCTTGAAAAAAAATGCTCAGTACCGTTCAGGGTTTTAGACCTTCCAATAGGAGTGCTTGCAACTGACAGGTTTGTTGAGGCTGTTTCCCAGGAACTGGGGCTTCCTGTTCCAAAATCAATAAGGGATGAACGCGGAAAACTTGTTGATATGCTTACTGACTATCAGCAGTATCTTTACAAAAAGAAAGTGGCTATTTTTGGAGATCCTGACACGGTTATTCCAATGACAGAGTTCCTTTTAAGTGCTGGAATGATGCCAAAGCACATAATTACAGGAACTCCTGGCAAGGCCTTTGACAAAAGAATAGATACTCTGATGAAGGAACACGGACATGATTATGAATACAACTGCTCAAATTCTGCTGATCTTTTTTATCTTCATCAGCTTATTAAAAAGGAACCTGTTGATCTTCTCATTGGAAACACCTACGGCAAATACATTGCGGCAGAGGAAAACATTCCCTTTGTAAGATTCGGGTTCCCGATTCTTGACAGGGTGGGGCACTCCCATTTTCCAAAGGCAGGATACATGGGAGGAATGCACTTTATTTCAGGAGTGATAAATACCCTTCTTGATAAGATGGACAGGGAAACTCCGGAAGATATGACAATGGAACTTGTTGCGTAAAAACCGGAGGATAAGATGAAAAAACCAAAACATCATATATTTGTCTGTAAAAGTTTCAGAGGTGAAGAAGTAAAGGGGCTTTGTGCAAAACAAAGTCAGGGGGATTTTCTTTCATACATTGATTATGAGATTTCCGACCGGGGGCTCGATGCAATGGTTACGGCTTCAGGATGTCTTAAAATGTGTGAAAAAGGGCCTGTAATGGTTGTCTATCCTCAGAACTGGTGGTTTGGAAATGTGAAAAGCGAAGAAGATATTGATGAGATTCTCGATGCTCTTGAAGAGGAAAGACCGGCGGAATCTTTCCTGATCGGAGATTAAAATATTTTGCGGATTTCCCGCTTGCACAATCCTGGCAGTGCAGCGGGAAATCCCCTGCAAAAAAGGGGAGAAAAGTTATGACCCTAAGCATACTCAAAGAAAGAAAAGATCAGGTTGTAGAACGAATAAACGGAAATGAAACTGTTTCATGCAGCAGGGAAAGCCTTGCAGGAGCTGTAAGTCAGAGGGCATGTGTTTTCTGCGGTTCAAGGGTTGTTCTTTATCCGATAGCGGATGCGCTTCATCTGATTCACGGACCCATAGGCTGTGCTGCATACACCTGGGATATAAGAGGAGCATTATCAAGCGGGCCTG
>JBFWJK010000122.1:0-10741 GCA_050253255.1 Desulfobacteraceae bacterium
AGTCTCCCTGTCGTTGATTCAAACGACAGAGGTATTCTGCTTGGAATGCTGAACAGGCGCGAAGTTATTTCATTTTACAATAAGCAGATTCAAAGGCTCAAGGAAACATCGTCCAGGTGATTTTTACCTGAATCCAGATTTTATATAGTTTGCAAAACATAATCTATAATGTTAAAAAAAACCGTTTCAATAAGGACTGAATCGGTTTTTATTATTTAATAAACATAAAATAAATTAGTTTCAGGAATATATTATGAAAAAGCTTATTACATCCGCTCTTCCCTATGTAAATAATGTACCCCATCTTGGAAATATTATCGGCTGTGTTCTTTCTGCAGATGTCTATGCAAGATTCTGCAGACTGAGAGGTTATGAAACACTTTATGTCTGCGGTACAGACGAATACGGCACAGCAACTGAAAACAAGGCAAGGGAAGAAGGACTCACTCCAAGAGAAATCTGTGACAAATATCATGCAATACACAAACAAATTTACAAAAATTTCAATATTTCATTCGATATTTTCGACAGAACCTCAACCCCTGAGCAGACACAGACCGCCCAGGAAATTTTTCTTGATCTTGAAAAAAACAATCTCATTTCTGAGCAGACAACCAAAAGATCTTTCTGCGAACATGACAGTATTTTTCTTGCCGACAGATATGTTGAGGGAGTCTGCCCTTTCTGCGGTTATGAAGATGCAAGGGGAGATCAGTGTGATAAGTGCGGGAAGCTTCTTGAACCCGAACTTTTAAAGGAACCAAGATGCAAAATCTGCGGTAACAGGCCGGTTTTAAAGGAAACTTCCCATCTCTACCTCAAGCTTGATGAACTTCAGGATAAACTTGAAACCTGGTATCAAAGTTCTTCCAAAAAAGGAAATTGGACAAACAATGCAGTAAAAACCACAAAAGCATGGCTTGATCTCGGACTTCAGCCAAGACCAATTACAAGGGATTTGTCCTGGGGAATTCCGGTTCCTAAAAAAGGATATGAAAACAAGGTTTTTTATGTGTGGTTTGATGCGCCGATCGGATACATTTCCATGACTGTGAAGCACAGGAAAGACTGGAAAGACTGGTGGCAGAACCCTGAAAATGTAGAACTTTACCAGTTTATGGCAAAGGATAATATTCCCTTTCATACAGTAATTTTTCCCTCATCTCTTATTGGAACAGGAAAAAACTGGACACTATTACACCATATAAATGCAACAGAATATCTCAATTATGAAGATACAAAATTCTCAAAATCAAACAATGTCGGAGTTTTTGGAACAGATGTAAAGGAAACCGGCATAGATATTGATCTGTGGAGATTTTATCTTCTTGCAAACAGGCCTGAAAGAACAGATGCAGATTTTACATGGAATGATTTTATAGAAAAGGTAAACTCTGAATTTATCGATAATATTGGAAACCTTGTAAACCGTACACTTACTTATCTTAAAAAGAATTTTGACGGTGAAATAAAAGATTATAGTTCATTTGAAGAGCACAATGAATTTATGAAAATATGTTCTCTTGAAGCTGATAAAATAACCGAGCATCTTGAAAATGTAAAAATAAGGGAAGCTGTAAGACAGGTTCTTGTTCTTGGTAATAAAGGAAACAAGTTTTTCCAGGATATGGTTCCATGGGAAAAAATTAAAACAGATAAAGACCACGCCCATGCAACAGTATCAGTACTTGCATATCTTGTAAGAAATATTGCCGTTGCAATTTCTCCTTATATGCCTGACACTTCCAGAAAAATTCTTTCAATTTTAAATATTGAAAATGCATCATGGGAAGACATAAATAAATTCAGCGGTCTTGATTCACACAAAATCAATGAGACTGAAATAATTCATCAAAAACTTGAATCATCACTTGCTGAAAAATTCAGGAAGAAATTTTCAGGAAACAGTCCTGAATTTGGTAAATTCCAGCTTAAAATTGCAAAAATTACTGAAGTTAAAAATCACCCGAATGCAGAACATCTTTACCACCTGACTGTTGATGCAGGAGAAGAAAAAAAGAGAAGCATTGCAGCAGGCCTTGTAAAACACTACTCAAAAGAAGATCTTGAAAATAAAAAGGTTGTTATTCTTGCAAATTTAAAACCTGCCGTTCTTCAGGGTGTAATGTCTGAGGGAATGGTCTTAGTGTGCAAGAAAAAGAAAAAAATGGAGATTCTTGACGGCTCAAAATTTGAAATCGGAGATCTTGTAGAAGTTGAAAATCAAAAAACAGATCACTGTGAAATAAGTATTGAAGATTTTAAAAATGCTCCCCTTGAAATAAAAGACGGGAAAATGGTCTTTGATGATGAAAAAATCTGCTTTGTAAAAGGAGTTGAGATTGAAACACAAAATCTCAAATCTGGCAAAGTTTGCTGATGAAATAAATGAGGAAAAATTCAAAAAGCTTTCTTCAAAAAAACAGCATGAGCTGATTGCCTCTTATGCTTATCTGTGTCTAAAAAAAAACACGCCAAATGATTTTTTAAAAAAATATGAAATTTTTAACTCCTGGGCAGAACTTGACAGATTCTGCCCGGGAACCTGGCTTAATGACAATGAAAAATTAAAAGGTTATTATGAATTCCATATTTCATATTCCATAAATCCACCTGAAAATGATCTGGAAGACAAAACTCAAATAAGAACTCAATGGAATCCCCTTTTTGATCTTTCAATTTTTATCGATGAAATAAGAAGTCCTTATAACATAGGCTCAATTTTAAGAATTGCAGATAATTTCGGACTGAAAGGTGTTTATCATTCATCTTCCCACATAGATATTTCAAACCCAAAGCTTAGAAAAGCTTCCATGGGAACATCCAGATGGATACCTCTTGTTTTTGTTGAAGATCCTGTTTCATGGCTTTTAAATTCTGAAAAAGAAATAGTCGCACTAGAAACAGGAAAGGATTCACAAAATATTTCAGACTGGGTCCCGATGGAAAGTTCAATAATTATTGCTGGAAATGAAGAACACGGAATTAGTGAAAAAATTTTATCCTGCTGTACAAAAAAAATTCATATCCCCATGTATGGTTTTAAGAAGTCAATGAATGTGAGTAATGCAGTTTCAGTTATCTGTCATAAGTATATAGAAATAATCAATAAATAACTTCCTTTAAAAAAAGTCCATGGGGCGGCGCTGTCATACCTGCACTTCCTCTGTCTTTTTTTTCTATTATTCCCGGAATCTCATCTGGAGAGATTTTTCCAAGTCCAGTCTGTACAAGAGTTCCAGTAATATTTCTGACCATATACCTTAAAAAACCGTCTGCACTTACTTCAATTTTAATGTTTTCCTTTCCGTCATAATATACTTCAAGATGAGATATTGTTCTTATGGTATGAGCTCTCGGGCTTCCTGCAGCTTCAAATGACTTGAAATCATGTTTTCCCTTTATAAAGAAAGCGGCCTTTTGCATTTTTTCAACATCAAGGGGCTGCCAGATGTGCCATACATAATTTCTTCCGATTACAGCCCTTAAAGGACGGTTTATTATTCTGTATTCATAGGTTTTTGATTTTGCAGAAAATCTTGCATGAAAATCAGAGGGAACTTCAATGCACTCTTTTATTGCAATTGAATCTGGTATAAGACAGTTCAGACCTTTTTTAAAAGACTCTGCCGGAATTTTTGTATCACAGGAAAAACTTGCAGTCTGATTAAGTGCATGTACTCCTGCATCTGTTCTTCCCGACCCATGAACCTCGACATGTGAGTTTGTCATTATCAAAAGAGCTTTTTCA
Source organism: Desulfobacteraceae bacterium (assembly GCA_050253255.1). Lineage (GTDB taxonomy): Bacteria > Desulfobacterota > Desulfobacteria > Desulfobacterales > JACKCP01 > JACKCP01. Next base: position 3,752 of record JBFWJK010000122.1, read on the forward strand.
ATTTCTCCCTGAATCGTTTTGTCTTTTGGCTGAATCTGCCAGCCGTGAAAGTCTGTCCCATCATATTCTATTGTAATCTTAAAGTTTTTCTGCAATTTCAAATATCCTAAAATCTGTCAACCGGAATAAATGCAAGAAGCTCTTCTGTCTCATCATTTAAAAAAAGCTTCATTTTATCTTTTTCAAATTTTGTCTTGCAATCCTTGCAATAAAAAAAGGCCTTTGCTCAGCCTCTTTTAAGAACCACCCTTCCCTTGCAGTGCGGACAGGTACCTTCAAATTTTTTCATATTCAAGCCTCAAATTCTCTTGCCATTCCTAAAATTAAAAGTAAAATTATAAGTTTTAAAATTGGAATTTATATCAAAATTATATAAAAAATCAAATACGGAAAAATATCATGGATAAACTTCAATGCAAAGGTTTTAAAGCAGCCGGAATAAGCTGCGGAATAAAGAAGAACAATTTAAAGGATCTAGGTCTTATTGTTTCTGAAATTCCGTCAAATGCTGCTGCTGTTTTTACTAAAAACAAAGCTGTTGCAGCTCCTGTTACAGTTTCAATGGAAAACATAATTTCAAAAAAATGCTCTGCTGTGATTGTAAACAGCGGAAATGCAAACTGTGCAACAGGAAAACAGGGGATTGAAAACTCAAGACTTACTGTCAAGGAAACTGCAAAATCTCTTGGGATAGATTTTTCACATGTTCAGGTTTCTTCAACCGGAGTGATAGGACAAAATCTTCCTGTGGAAAAAATTCTTTCAAATATTGAGACCTTAAAATCAAACTTAAAGGATGATTTTACAGATTTTACAGATGCAATAATGACAACTGACAAATTTAAAAAAAATATTGTTTTAAAGGAAGTTATTGAAGGAAAAGAGATAACCCTCCTTGCTATAGCAAAAGGGGCCGGAATGATAAGGCCTGATATGGCGACAATGCTCTGCTATGTCATGACAGATGCAGAAATCGATGAAAATGAAATCAAAAATTTCCTTATAAAGGCAGTCAACAAAAGTTTCAATAAAATCACAGTTGACGGTGACACAAGCACAAATGACACTGTTCTTCTCATGGCTAACGGACTTTCCGGTGTTAAAATCGATTCCCACGAAAAAGCATTTGCATTCCAGAACCTTCTTGACAAGGCACTTGTATTTCTTTCCAGAGAGGTTGTAAGAGACGGAGAAGGAGCGACAAAGGTTGTAAAAATCAATGCTGTGAATGCAAAATCCGATGAAGATGCCTTTAAAGTTGTAAATGCAGTTGCTCATTCAAATCTTTTTAAAACCGCACTGTTTGGACAGGACCCAAACTGGGGCAGGATAATTGCCGCTGCAGGAAGATCAGGAGCTGAAATTGATCCGTATGAAACAGATATTTATTTTGAAGATGTGTGCATGATGGAAAAGGGATTTGGTCTTGGACATATAAATGAAGATAAAGCAGCTGAAATAATGAAAAGAGATTCTTTTGAAATAACAATAGATTTAAATTCCGGGACCAGCTCAGACTACATCATAACAAGTGATCTTTCCTATGAATATATCAAGATAAATGCTGATTACAGATCATGAGTGAACAGATAAGACTGCAGAAATTCATAGCAAACTCAGGTTACTGCTCCAGAAGAAAGGCCGAAGAACTTATTCTTGATAACAAGGTAAGGGTCAATGAAGAGACTGCATCCCTTGGAACAAAAATTGATCCTGAAAAAGATATGGTTTATGTAAACGGCCAGCAGATCTCTCTTGAAGAAAAGCCTGTTTATATAATGCTTAACAAGCCGCCCGGCGTTGTTTCAAGCTGCAGTCACAAAGGGAAGAAAACAGTAATTGATATTATCGATGTAAAAGAGAGAATTTATCCCGTGGGAAGACTTGACATGTACTCAAGGGGACTGATTCTTCTTACAAATGACGGTGAGCTTCACAACAGGCTTTCCCATCCGTCCTATGATCATGAAAAAGAATATCTTGTTAAAACAAACATCCCTTTGACAGACCAGGAAATAAAGTCTCTTACCAGCGGTGTTGTAATTGACGGAAGAAAAACAAGAAAAGTCAGAATAATAAGAAAAAAAAATGATTACTTAAGCTTCACACTTAAGGAAGGCCGGAACAGACAGATAAGAAAAATGGTCGAAACTCTGGATAAAAAAGTTGTGGATTTATGCAGAATCAGAATGTCGGAAATTTTTCTTGGGAAACTTCCCCAGGGAAGATGGAGATATCTGACCGAGGATGAGATAAAAAAAATAAAAAGCTTTTAAATCTGCCGGTTCAAACTGCTTAAAATCCGAACCGGCGGATTTCAATTTATGGATAAACCAGAACTACTACAATTTATCTTCATTTAACCTTGGAAGTTAAGTCCTCATTAAAATTTTTTATTCCATCAGGAATTTGCGCCTGTTCATCAGAAATAATTTTTTTCGATACTAAGATGAATATCTGAACAATTGTTTTTTTTTATTATTTAACTTCTTTTAAACGATCCTGAACAGTCCTTAGTTTTTTGTTAAGCTTTTCTGCTTCTTTTTCTGTTAAACTGCCTTTTTTTATTTTTTCTGACATGTATTTCATATGCTCTGCCATTTCTTCCATCATTTCAGACATCTCTTCCATGTTCGTCTTATTCATTTGCATTCTATTCATCTTCTCAGACATCTGATTCATTGTATCACCCATGTTTTTCATCATCATCTGATGCATCATCCCTTTGGAACCCTCATGACCAGACGTTGATGAATTATTTTTCATGCCCATTCCTGCAAAAGCTGACGAAGTAAAAAAAAATGCTGATACCAGTAATGATGTGAGAATAATTTTTTTCATGTTCTTTCTCCTTTTTTTAAAGTTACTATTCCTGGATTTACACCTTAATAGCGATTATCAAAGTCTGAATCTAAAAGAGATTCTGCCTTTAAAGAGTATTTTAATTGAAAGTATTGATAAATTAAGTCCTGACAACAACTTTATTTGCATACCCTGAAACAAAAGCTGCTCAGTAGTAAAAGATCCGGAAATCTAGATTTTTAAAAAATTATTGGACATTAAATCTAATTGAAGTCTGACTATTATAGTCACAAGTTCCAATAAAAAGATAGCCTCAATAAATATGTAAACTATATCTTTCTATATTTTTTCAAGCAGTTAGAATAACTAAGCAGTCTGTAAGACTTTTACCAAGGCATAAATTATTCTCACCAGCTGATTTAAAAGTTTCTGTAAAAAACCGGAATTAAGTTCAATATATGTTCTGCTTCAGGATAAAAACTTTAAAAAGGAACAGGAGAAAAAACTAAAATTACTTTTAAATGATTCATAATAAAACCATATTCATTAAAGCTGTAATGCGATCAGTATTATGACAGGCTCCCTTTTTAATTTTTTTACTCAGGATCCTTATTAGTACCTGTACCTGAATTTTCAATTTTACCATAGGTATTGTAATTATGAATCTCATGGGGCTTACATCTTCTATGTTCATTTTCATTAAGGGTTATTCATAGTACTGATACCGAAAATGCTGTTGCAATAAACTTTTTCGTTTTTTTCCTTTTTCATATTGGAATTTTACTTTAAAGGAGGCTGAGTTAATTTCAAACCTCCCTGATTGTTTTAGATTGTAAAACCTATTTTCCGTATCTTTCTTCACGTTCCAGAGCTTTTCTTTCTTTTTCACTTAAATTGGCCCTGAATTCTCCGTGGACATAATCATCTTTTGATTCAAAATCATTGTGGTGCACCTGATTAAACCTGTACTCATGATTAGTCAGATACTTTTTCTCTTCAAGAACAAGACTTCGTTTTTCATCATCATTGAGTCCTTCCCTGAAATGACCCTGCATAGTATTTAATGCAAGATTTCTGTTTTCGGAAAGCATCTTGGAAAGCTCTTTTGCTTCAGTAAAAGAGAGAGATTTATCTTCTTCCATTACAAGCCTGATCTGCTCTTTTTCAGTAAGGGATCCTCTTAAACTTTCAGTTACAGAACTGTGTGATGCAAAAGCAGATCCTGTAGATATGATTAAAAGTGCAGTCCCTGAAATCATTGTTTTTTCTATAAAGGATTTCATGGTAACCTCCTGTTTTAGTGTTATTATTCTTATACTCTATAAAGCATTGATTGTGCCAAGTCTGACAAAACAGCATAAAATACTGATTTAAAACCTTCAAAACACCAAGCCCATAATTATATTTGCTGTAAAATCATAGTGTGTTTATATTTTAATATTTTTATTGTGCAAATTGTGCGCTTGGTGCGAAAAAATTCGAGTATTTTATACACAGGTAAAATCCAGTTTTTTTGACTTTTCCCCATGTCGCAAAGTGAATACACAAAGATATACACAAAAAGATTGGACATCTTAATTTTGACTGCCGCTATGTCCATTCTCAAAGCAGTATATCCCGAACTGGAGTTCACTATATTTTGTTATGAAATATATTTAAACAGGAAACAAAACCCAGGAATTGGTACAGTGGAAGCGTAACACAACCCCTTCCTGGGAGCAGTTTTTTGTGGGGTAAATCTCAGGGTATGGTTACACTTCCCTTTTAAGTCTGCAATTTATAAAATTGCTCAAAAATGACACATAATTTTGAAAAATACTCACGAAGAAATAAAAAATATTTATTTCATCTCATATTTAAAGGTATCCATCATTGCTTTTCCATCTTTCATTGTTTTTACTTTTATTTCATACACCCCCTTTTTTTTCATTTTAATATCAGCACCGTAGCCTTTGCTCATTTCCATTGCCATTGCCTTCTGGACTTTTCCGTCAGGACCTTTTACAACAAAAGCGGTTTTTGCTCCTTCAACGAATTTATCGCCTTTTTTAACGTGAACCATGAGGTGATACATTCCGTCCATATTCTTTGAAAGACCTGATTTTTCAGCTTTTTTACCCATATCGATCATTGAATACATGAAATCGTGTCCGTCAACATGGGACATGTGAACCTTATCTCCGTGCATATCCATTGCTGAAGCAGAAGAATAAAAGATAAATCCTGCTATAAGTATAAAGACTGCAGATAGTGATAGTTTTTTCATTTTAACTCCTTTTTAGTTTTGCTTTTTAAGGCTGCCGAATTTCACCATATAGAAAACGGCAGGTATTATTATTAATGTCAATATTGTTGAAGATACAAGGCCGCCCACCATGGGAGCCGCTATCCTTTTCATAACCTCAGATCCTGTCTGTGTTCCCCACATTACAGGAAGAAGACCTATTAGCGTTGTTGCAACAGTCATAAGCTTTGGTCTTACCCTTTCAACAGCACCTTCTATTACACTTGAATAAAGGTCATCTATTGAGTTCATTTCGCCGTCTGCATATCTTCTTTCATAAGCCGACTGAAGATATACAATCATCACCACCCCGGTTTCGGCGGCAAGCCCCGCAAGTGCTATGAAGCCGACTATTACTGCAACTGAAATATTGTAGTTTAAAAGCCATATGAGCCAAATTCCCCCTATGAGCGCAAAAGGAAGGCTTGCCATTACAATAAGAGATTCAGTTATCTTTCTGAAATGAAGATATAAAAGCATGAAGATTATTATTAGTGTTGCCGGAACAATAAGGTTAAGGGTCTTTCTTGCCTTTTCCATATATTCATATTGTCCAGACCACTTAAGAGAATAGCCTTTGGGAAGCTTAATCTTATCCTGGATTATTTTTTTAGCCTTCTTTACATAGGTTCCCACGTCAACACCCTTGAGGTCGACATATATCCAGGCTGTTCTTCTGGCGTTTTCACTTTTTATTACAGAGGCACCTTTATGTATTTTAAGATGCGCAAGCTGGCTCAGAGGAATCTGTGCTCCGTTTGGAGTTGAAACAAGAACCCTTTTAAGTTTTTCTATGTCGTCTCTGTAGCCTCTTGAATATCTTAAGTTTACGGGATATCTTTCAAGACCTTCTATTGTTGTGGTTATATTCATTCCGCCGATTGCGGTCATGATTACATTCTGGACATCATCAACAGTAAGGCCGTATCTTGCAAGCTGATCTCTTCTTATTTCAAAATCGACATAATTCCCCCCTGTTATACGCTCTGAATATGCAGAAAGAGTTCCGGGAATCTTTTTAACTTCCCTTTCAATCTCTTTTCCAAGTTCTGTAAGAATATTTAAATCACTACCCATTACCTTAATACCAACAGGTGTTTTTATACCTGTTGAGAGCATGTCTATCCTTGTTTTGATGGGCATGGTCCAGGCATTGGTAAGGCCTGGAAACATTACTGCCTTGTTAAGATCTGTAATCAGCTCATCCATTGTTATGTATCTTTCTTCGGGAAAGATAACGGAAAGCGGTTTTCTTAAAAAATCAGGCCATGAAGAAAAAAACCTTTTAACTTCTTTTTTTCTCCACTCGCTTTTAATCCCTGTTTTTACATTTTCAGGCCATATAATGGAAAATGGATATTTTACCCAGTCAGACCAGTCTGAATAAAATCTTTCAACTTTTTCTTTTTCATAAACAACCTCGGGTTTTAATACTATTGTTGTTTCTATCATTGAAAGCGGTGCAGGGTCTGTGGATGTTTCTGCACGGCCTATTTTACCAAAAACATGCTCAACTTCAGGAAACTTCTTGATTATTTTATCTGTCTGCTGAAGAAGCTCCTTTGCCTTTGTTATAGATATACCCGGAAGTGTTGTGGGCATATATAAAATATCGCCTTCATTTAACGGAGGCATAAATTCTGAACCAAGCTTTGAAAGCGGATAAAAAGTTGCAAGAAGAACAACTATGGAAATAAGAATTGTAAGTTTTTTCCACTGAAGAACAATATTGATTATGGGCCTGTATATGGTTATGAATACTTTGCTCACAGGATTTCTATTTTCTGAAATTATTTTCTGGGGAATAAGAAAAATAAGAGCAGTAATATTCAATACAATAATAAGAGGAATTATCCACACAGGAAGATCAATGCCTAATAAAAGACCTGCAACAACCAGGATCC
>JBFWJK010000123.1:0-10617 GCA_050253255.1 Desulfobacteraceae bacterium
CAGGTTTCAATGAGAATAGGACTTCCCCACGAAAGCAGTGCTGTAAGCGTAAACCAAAACTGTGCATCAGGAATGAGAGCTCTTGAAATTGCAGCACATAACATTATGCTTGGAAAAACAGAGTCTTCTCTTGTAATTGGAGTTGAAAGCATGACAAATGCACCCTACCTCCTTCCAAAGGCAAGACAGGGTTACAGAATGGGGCCTGGTCAGATGGAAGATCAGATGCTTCATGACGGACTTGTTGACGAACTTGTTCCGGGTCACATGGGACTTACCGCAGAAAACATTGCTGAAAAATACTCAATTTCAAGACAGGAGTGTGATGAGCTTGCACTTTTAAGCCATCAAAGAGCAACAGCTGCAGTTGAAGGCGGAATTTTCAAGGAAGAAATTGTTCCTTTTGAAATTCCTTCAAGGAAAAAGACAATTATATTTGATACTGACGAACATCCAATAAAAAATGCCAGCATGGAAACAATGGCAAGCCTTAAACCTGTATTTAAAAAAGACGGTGTTGTTACAGCTGCAAATGCATCAGGAATAAATGACGGAGCAGCGTCAGTTGTTCTAATGTCTTCTAAAAAAGCAAAGGAGCTTGGCCTTAAACCTCTTATGAAGCTTGTAAATGTATGCGATGCAGGAGTTGAACCAAAATTCATGGGGCTTGGACCGGCTGTGGGTATTCCAAAATGCCTTGATCAGGCAGGACTTAAATTTAATGACATAGACTACTGGGAAATAAACGAAGCCTTTGCTGCCCAGTGGCTTGGTGTTGGAAGAATGCTTAAAGAAGATTTCAATATTGAAATAGATATGAACAAAGTAAATAAAAACGGTTCTGGTATAGCTCTTGGTCATCCTGTGGGATGTACTGGACTCAGAATTATTGTTTCACTTTACTATGAACTGAAAAGACAGGGAAAAACCCTTGGCGGAGCATCACTTTGCGTTGGCGGAGGACCTTCTGTGAACTCTTTATGGAGTCTTGACGTTTAAAGTATAAGCAAAATTCTTAGCAGTATAAATATAATCTGTTAATCATGCAAAACAGCCGGTCGGAGTTTTTCCCACCGGCTGAATATCGAATAAAATCCTGTTTTTCATATACAGCTAATGCAAAAACTAATATTTCTCAACAGTTATAGTGCCTGACATCTCTTTTATGTGTCCGCTTCCCGATATCGCATACCCAAGTTCATACAAACCCGAAGCTGAACCAAAACCTCCGTAAAACATCACCACATCTCCCCATGGAGCATAGTATGCAAGGGTTCCTACACCAGCATCTGCTTTTGGAGTTTCTGAAGTGGCCAGTTTCTTTGGAGGATAGAAAATCTTTTCATCATTACTGTAATTTTCAACCTTAATGTTTAAAGGCAGCTGAGAATACAATTCTTTTGAAGCTCTGCTGTTATTAAGTTCAAACACTGTGGTTTTACCTTTTGCTTCAACTTTTATTCTAAGAACCCTTTGTTCTTCAGAACTGTTTTTTTCAATTTTTGCTTTACCAGACATCTTTTCTATCTCCTCAATTCCGGTCAGGTTAATTCCCAGCCTGTGCATTTTGTCTACGGCATGAAAATCCTTGTAGAGCATAAACACATCCCCCCATGGAGCATAATAGCTGAGCTCTCCCTTTTTACCGTTATGATAGGCCTCTCTATCTGTTACATTAAGTTTTTCAGGAGGATAAAACATCCACTGGGCATCTTTAAAATTTTTTAAATCAAGGCTTAAAGGGAGCTGATCATAAAACTCCTTTGCAGCAGCTGTGTCATAAAGTCTGAATGATGCAGAATGACCGCTGGAAGTGATTTTAACCTGCATATCGGATAATGGAAGACTGTATACACTGGCTGAAAATATGCCGGTTATTATAAATATGATAAATAAAACAGATAGAATCCGATTCATATAATCCTCCAGGGAGTATTGTTTGATATTAAAATTACTTAGCTGCTGAACAAGAACGGCTTTTTTTGTCCATTTCAGATTCTAAATTTAATCCTCAAAATACTAAATGTATTCCTGCAGTTTAATTTTTCATCTTCCGTAACTGAACATAAAATTCTCGTTTTCGGCAAGTCACTACTTAACAGCCTTCATTAAAATCTTTGCAATCCTTTCCTTTGGATACATTTCATCCATTGCCCATAGTTTTGCATTACCAAAGGCATTTTCTGCAATAGGATCAACTGCATCTTCAGAAAGCCCTGCTTCAGCAAATGTAACCGGAGCTCCGATTGATCTGAACCAGTCTGTTAATCCGCTTATACCTGCGTCTATATCTGACTCACCAAAAAGCTTTGAGGCAAAAGTCTTAAAACGATCAGGGTTCTGATCTTTAATATCTTTCATCCAGGCAGGCAGAACAACTGCAAGACCTGCACCATGTGGAACGTTATAAAGTGCTCCCATTGCATGCTCTATCATGTGAGTATCAAAAGTATTACCCTCTACTCCAACAAAGGTATTTCCGTTAAGAGCCATGGTTGCTGCCCAGGCAAATTCTCCGCGCGCATCGTAATCATCAGGATTCTTCAGAAGAATATCTGTTGTACGCATTACTGTTTCAAGAATATTTTCTATAAGTGCTGCGGTATATCCCGGAAGATAACTTGCTGTGAAATAAAGATCCAGGCAGTGTGAGAAAATATCGACAGCTGAATATGCAAGATAGGAAGGTGTTACACTTGCCATAAGATCAGGATTAATTACAGAGACTTTAGGAAAAAGAAGAGGTGAACCTATAGGATATTTCTGTTTTGTTTCAGTATTTGTTACAACACCATAGGGGTTCATCTCACTTCCTGTTGCAGCTAAGGTCATTATGGAAAAAACACCGGCTGCTTCTTTTACTTCTGCCTTTCCCACAAAAAAGTCCCATACATCACCGTCATATCTGCATCCTGCTGCAACAGCTTTTGCAGAATCAAGAACCGAGCCTCCGCCGACTGCAAGAATTCCCTGAAGATTATTCTTTTTAACAATCTCAATTGCTTCACGCACAAGACTTACTACAGGGTTACTTATAACTCCTCCGATTGATTCAAAACTTATACCCTGATCTTTAAGTGATGCTGCAACACGGTCAAAAAGTCCGTCTTTTTTAATCCTGTCAGATCCGTAAACAATAAGTACGCTCTTTACACCGTAGTCTTTTATATACTGTCCTATATTTTCTTCTTTATTCTTGCCGAATTCTATTCTTACTGGATTATAGAATGTAAACTCTCGCATAGTATCTCCTTATTTGTTTTGGTATTTTTTCAATAAAATATACAACTTTGACTGATTTTTTAAATACCTGTTGCTCCTGAAAACTTGCCTGATAGTCCAGAATATATCTGACCAGCTTATGCCGGAACTAATTTTCTCTGTCTGGAAAAATTCAAAACAATTGACATCCCGTATACAGTTGTATATACAACATTATTATGATATTTACTTATGACCATAATCAATCTCTAGGATATCTGACTGGACTGGCAAGCAGACTGCTCAGCAACACACTCGCCGCCAGATTCAAAAAATCAGATATTGATATGACTGCCGAACAATGGGGAGTTATTATTCTCCTTCTCAACTGCGGGGTCATGACTCAGACTCAGCTTGCTAACAAGCTGTATCTGGAAAAATCGAGTGTCAGCCGACTGACAGAAAGACTTGAAAAGCACGGCTGGATTGTCCGTACAAAAGATCCTGAAGACACAAGACAAAAGCTCATTGCTCCAACACCGAAGGTTTATAAAACTGCAGAACATTGTGCCGCTATTGCCAGAACAGTCCTTGAAGAAGCACAACTTGGAATGACCTCCCAAGAAATGCTGATGTGCAGGTCAATACTCTCTAAAGTTATTAAAAATTTAAGAGATCTTAACGGCTAGAAAAATTTTTGACAAAACAGTTGTATATACAACACAACTGCATAAAAATCATAAATGTCTCATATCCGTTACACAGTGAAACATTAAGAAGCAATAAAAAGGAGAAATCAGCATGACCGAAAAAACACTACTTGAAAACACAGCCATATTCCTGGAACATCTTGGATTGAAAGAAGAACCATTTGGCGTTTATTATGCAGACACTTTACCGGAAAAAGCATTTGGGCCAAAAAAAGGAATACAGATATCCCGTAAAATGGAAGACAAAGGTGAAGTCGACTATCAGGAAATGTTTAAATGCTTTTCCTGCATAATGGGCAATATCTGGCTGGCAAGAAAAAAACATAGTGCTGCATTTATTTCCTCTGAAGAATATGGATGTCCCGGAGGTGTTTTTTACAGCTCCATGATGAAGCCAAACCTCAGATTCATAGAGCATTATGTTACAACAGGGTTTCCCGGAACACCTGTTCATGGAGAAAGATATCTGCCTTCACCTGAAGCAATGAAAACATTTCTTGATACGGTAGATCCTCGTCCTGCTCCGGCAAAACACTGCATATTCAAACCTCTTTCATTGTTTACCGAAGATGAGGAGCCTGAATTCATAATATTTTTTGCACGTCCGGAAGTATTAACAGGTCTTTTTGTTCAGACAACTTTTACAACAGGTGATGTTGACTGCGTGACATCTCCTTTTGGAGCCGGATGTACCAACCTGATTGCATGGCCTCTTTATTACAAAGAACAGGGACTGGAAAAGGCTGTACTTGGAGGATTTGATCCTTCTGCCAGAAAATTTATGAAACCGGATGAGTTAACTTTTACTGTTTCCTTATCATTGTATAAAAAAATGCTTAAAGCACTTCCCGAATCTATGTTTAACGTAGATGGAGACTGGAAAACAGTACGCAAAAAAGTATCTAAAAGTGCAAAAGCCTGGGGTGAAGAAGAGTAAATAACTTAAATGCTTTAAAAGGTTGCGGAGGAAACTTCGCAGCCAGTTAAGTTTTGGCTCCAGGTTAAAAAGAGCTTACAACAAAAACGACCTCAAGCCTGAGCTTTGGATCAAGAAAGTTAATATTCTGACCGCAAAGTTATAAAAATACAAATGGGGGATAATCCAAAGTTAAACTTTGGATTATCCCCCATTTTATGTAAAGAATATCGGCAACAGTGCCGGATTAATTTTTATGATCTGTTTTTTAACACACCTTCAAGTATATTTTCCGCACTCTTTCCCCGATCTTTTCCTACTCGGTTTTTAATTATCAGAACAAAATCTTCCATCTGAGCCCTGGACCAGCCTGTATTCATTGCAGCTCCGATATGAAAACCAAGCTGTCCTTTTGTTCCTGTCATATTGGCAAGTGCTGCAATGGTTGCAAGCTCTCTGTATTTGTGGCTTATGACATCTCTTACAAAAAGATCTGCAAAAAGATGTTCCTTTAGAAAGGTATCAATGGCTGGTGAAAATTTCTGCCACTCTGCTCCTGAAATATCAGTTTCACGACCGGAAAGCTTTGCCCTTACTTTAGCTCCGTATTTATCTTTATCAAGATCTGGCGGAACAGGACTGGATACTTTTCCTTCAACATCTTTAATACCCTTTGACTTTCTTTCATCAAGCACCTGCATAAATGAAGAAAGAGCATTAAGGCTTCTTGGAAAACCTGTGTAGGCATAAAGGTGTACCATAACCTCTTTGATTTCATTTATGGTAAGTCCTGCATCAAGGCCGTTATTTAAAGCAGACTTGAGCCGATCAAGATCTCCGCTGGCTGTAAAGGCCGCAATTGAAATAATGTTTTTCTCTTTTTCATTTAAGGCTTTATTTTTATCCATTTTATTTTCCTCCAGACCAAATGCTGCAAATGGCACAAGAAGAGAAACCAGAGTTAATATTGAAATTATATTTGCTTTCATGGGCTGCTCCTTATTTTATTTAAAGTTCTGATTTTTTCCACATCATGGCCTGATTCTTCTGCTCCCCGAAGAAACTCATCACAAAGGAGATCAGAGTTTCCTCCTTTTCTTGGACTTGCTGAAATTAAAAGTATATCCTGCTCATATTTTTTCCTGTAAATTATGCAGGGAAAATTTTGTCTTATCCCGCTGTTACTTCAAAGCTTTGGTAAAAAAATCGTTAAGCTTTTTCCATGGAATCATATCAACACGATCATACAGATCTATGTGTCTTGCCTTTGGAACAATGTACAGCTCCTTTGGTTCAGCTGCCATTTTACAGGCATCTTCAGTGAAATAACGTGAATGTGCATTTTCACCCATAATAAAAAGAAGCGGTCTTGGAGATATCGATTTTATATAATTCATCAAAGGAAAATTCATAAAAGACAGATTACTTGTTTTTGTAAAGGCTCCTATGGAATTTGGATGATGTCCTCTCTCCATTGCATAATATTCAAAAAACTCGCTTGTAATGGGATCAAGTCCTTTGGGTATGCTTTTGGCAGCCTTTTTTGGAAAAGAAGGAGCAAGCTCTGGAGTTCCTTTTTCAAAATCCTTCCAGCGCTGATTTCCAAGCTCTTTTAAAATTTCACTGCGTTTTTCGTCTGTCATGCTGTCTTTCCAGCCATAGCGGTTTACACGACTCATGTCGTACATGCTTACGGTTGCAATTGCTTTTATACGCAGATCAACCTGAGCGGCTGTAACTGCAAATCCTCCACTGCCGCAAAGACCGATTACACCGATTTTATCTCTGTCCACAAAAGGACGGGTTCCAATAAAATCTACTCCTGCACTAAAGTCTTCAACAAATATATCAGGAGATGAAACACGTCTTGGCCATCCGCTGCTTTCTCCGTTAAAGGACTCATCAAAGGCAATTGCAACAAATCCTCTTTTTGCCATTTCCTGTGCATAAATTCCTGCACCCTGCTCTTTGACTCCTCCATATGGAGTTCCCACTATAATTGCAGGATATTTTTTAGATTTATCTATAGTTTTCGGCAGATACATATCAGCAGATATTGTGATTCCAAACCTGTTTGGATATGTTACTTTTTCATGAATTACCTTGTCGCTTTTTTCAAATGTCTTATCCCATGTATCTATACCTGATGCTGTGGAAACTCCGGACATAAACAAAAGCAGAAAAAAAACAGCCGTGAAATTTTGAAGGTATCTTTTAAATTTGTTTTTCATTTAATCACCTTTTAATAATGGGTTTGTATTTTAATCAGACTTTAACTTTTGTATTCCTCATCACTTACATGTTCCATCCAGTCTACGTTTTTACCGTCAAGTGATTCCTGAATTGCAATATGTGTCATTGAAGTATCTGGTGCTGCTCCGTGCCAGTGTTTTTCCCCTGGAGGAAACCATACAACATCTCCGGGACAGATTTCTTCAATCAGACCGCCTTCACGCTGAACTCTTCCGCATCCTGCTGTTACAATAAGGGTCTGTCCAAGAGGATGTGTGTGCCATGCTGTTCTTGCACCGGGTTCAAATGTAACACTTCCGCCTGTGGTGCGTGCAGGCTCCTTTGCCTGAAGAAATAGTGGATCAATACGAACTGTTCCTGTAAACCAGTCTTCAGGTCCTTTTATTGAGGCTTGTGTTCCGTTTTTTTTTATTTCCATTAAAAGAACTCCTTTTTTATGTAATTTTCTTTTCAGGTTAAATATACATCAGCCGGTTTAAAGGCTAATAGCCTGATAGTTTTCAATAGTTGCCTGATAGTCCATAAAGGTGTCAAAAGGATTGAGTTTTGAATTAAAAAACTATAAATTTGATTTATTAAATTTATAAATATTTCAGGTATTGAACTCCTTGAAAAATCAAAGAAATATCAGAGATGACTGAGTATATATCTATTTCTGATATAAACCGGAGTGCAAACACGACCACCTGAGATGCTTGCTTAATTGTACACAAAGTTTAACAAATCAGTTATCAGGCTAAAGGAGACTTTATATGAGTGAATATAATGATAATAAAGATGAAGAATTTATAAAAGCATCCAAAAAACTGGCAGAGAGTATAGCCAGATTTACAGGCGATGAAAATCAGATGGATACCGAGATCCAGGGGCTGAGATTAAGCAGGTGGACAACACCGACAGAACCGGCAAGTTATACACTGGAGTCAAGTCTGTGTCTTATAGCTCAGGGTTCCAAAAGGGTTATACTTGGAGAGGAAACCTATACTTATGATGCATCCCGTTTTCTTGTATCATCTGTTGACCTGCCTGTTGTTGCAAATATTATAGAAGCGACCAGTGAAAAACCATACCTCGGACTTATACTGGAACTTGATCTTCAGGAAATATCACAGATTATTATAGACAGTAATATTGTCATAATCAGTCCCAGACAGGCACAGAAAGGTATGGCGGTTGGTCAGCTTTCATTGCCTTTGATCATTGCATTCCATCGCCTTGTAAATCTTCTTGATGAAAAGGAAAATATTAAAATTCTTGCACCTCTTATAAAACGTGAAATCTTTTTCAGACTTCTTTCCTCAGATCAGGGCCCCCTCATTCAGCAGATAACAGCTTCAGGGAGTCACAGCCACCAGATTTCAAAGGCCATAGACTGGCTTAAAAATAACTATACACGTCCCCTGAGCGTAAACGAACTCGCAGCAAACGCAGGAATGAGCAAGTCTGCATTTCATAATCACTTTAAGATGATGACATCGATGACTCCGCTTCAGTTCCAGAAAAGACTCAGGTTAAATGAAGCAAGGCGTCTTATGCTCACACAAAATTTTGATGCACTTACAGCAACATTTGAAGTCGGTTATGAAAGTCCTTCACAATTCAGCCGTGAATACAGCAGACTGTTTGGGGCTCCGCCGCTCAGAGATATCAATCGCTTACGCACGACAGCAAATGCAACCGGATAAAACAGACAAAACGTTTGTATACCCGGACAAGGCTCAGATCAGAACTGATCATTAAATTTTCAAACAACCAGGGTGAGTATTGCTTTATAAAAATGTTTTGCCGGAAAAGCGGCGCAAACACACTTATCATCAAATATAAGATATTTTATTCTTAAATTAAATCATTGACATCTATTCTCCTATTCAGCAAAAATTGAAAATTGTAAATTTTGTTAAACTGAAAAAGAATGGGACAGGCCATGAAAAAAAACGATCTTATTGCAGAAATAAATCTTGATAAAATCGGCGAAAATGTAAAAGCCCTGAAAAACCTTGCAGGCCAATCCACAGCTTTAATGGCTGTTGTAAAGGCAGACGGTTACGGACACGGCTCTGTTCAGGTCGGAAAAAAAGCACTTGAAAACGGAGCATCTCTTCTTGGAGTTGCAAGGGCAGATGAAGCTTTGAAATTAAGAGAAAATAAAATTGATTCAAGAATCTTAACCCTTGGATATCCCTGTGAAGACATGATTAAAGAAATCTGCGAAAACAATATTGATGTTTCAGTTTATGACTTTGAAACTGCAAAGCTTGTTTCATCCAAAGCAAAGGAATTGAACAAAAAAATAAAAGTTCATATAAAAGTTGATACAGGAATGGGAAGAGTCGGGATTACAGGTGATGTAAATGAAATCACACAAGAAGTAAAAAAAATAAGGGAACTTGAAAATCTTGACCCTGTTGGAATTTTTACCCATTTTGCAACAGCAGATGAAAAAGACCTTGATTATGCAAATTTTCAAATGAACAAATTTTCATCAATTTTAAAATCTCTTGAAGAACAAAAAATTTCCTTTGAATTTTTCCATTGTGCAAACAGTGCAGGTCTTATGAATATAAAAGAATCCAGAAAATCACTTGTAAGGCCGGGCATTTCTATATATGGATTTTATCCTTCTCCAGACGTTGATACTAATATTGTAAGCCTTACCCCTGCAATGACACTAAAGGCAAGAATAGTTCAGGTAAAAAATGTAAAAAAAGGCTTTTACGTAAGCTATGGAAGAACATGGAAAGCTGAGAGGGATTCAAGACTTGCAACCCTTACCCTTGGTTATGCAGACGGATTTTCAAGACTTCTTTCATCAAAAACCGATTTTCTTGTCAATGGTAAAAAAGCGCCTTTAAGAGGCAGAATATGCATGGATCTCTGCATAGCAGACGTGACTGAAATCGAAAATGTAAATCCAGGTGATTATGCAGTGATATTTACAGACAGAGAAATTACAGCAGACTATCATGCACAAAGGCTTGGTACAATTAATTATGAAATAGTGTCGTCTCTTACTTCAAGAGCAAAAAGAGTATATGTATAGACTGCATGAGCTTTTAATTTTAAAATTTGAAAGCTCAATTTCTGGATTGATCGATTTTAAAGTTTGCTGCATATACAAGGCAAGTTGTATCAGGCTGTACTTCTGCTATGCGTGATGCAATTTAACGCAGTAGATGCAGCAAAATTGGAGAGCCCGCAGGGTTTTATATTTTTAAATACAATAAGCTTATTCATTGAAAATTTATTAATTTAAAAATATAAAACGCTCAGTTCAGGTTATACTCATCTTGACACATGAACTCCTTTTTTTTATAAAGTCTTGATACCAAAATTTCTGTTTTTTTAAAATTTCAGGGAACTTACCCAAAAAAGGCTTTAGAATGGCTGAAAAATCAATACTCATCAAAGGAGTCGGAGACGGATTCCGGCTATTAATTGATGAAAGTATTTCAAAAAACTATCTGAATGTAGAAGTATGCCGGGCTCTGGACCCTTTGAGCCACCTCATCAAGGGAGCTCATATCTATATTGATTCTG
>JBFWJK010000124.1:0-10461 GCA_050253255.1 Desulfobacteraceae bacterium
GAAGAAAGGCAGCCGGTTTTTATTTTAATAATTAAAGATTTAAATTCCCTGGGCCATTGTGAGATTCTGAGCCTGAACCTTGAGTTCCTGAGCGCTAATATCCACATCTTCACTGTTTTTCTTAAGTGTGGAAAGATTTTCTGCAACTTCCATAAGCTTGTTATGGATAGCCTCAATTTTTAATGCGTTGTTCTTTACTGTTGAGTTAACCTCTTCAGCACCTTTTGAGACATTGCCGGTATTGTCAGATATCTCCCTTGCAGTTACAGCCTGTTCTTCAACTGCCGCAGCTATTGCCGAAACCATTTCATTGGATTTTACTACGATATCATGAATGTCTGAAATCCCTGATGTGGCATCTTCTGTTGCCTTTTGAATTTCAACAATTTTAGAGTAGATCTCAGATGCAGATTTTGATGACTGAACCGCAAGCTCTTTTATTTCGTTTGCAACAACAGCAAAACCTCTGCCAGCGTCACCCGCTCTTGCTGCCTCGATAGTTGCATTGAGTGCAAGAAGGTTTGTCTGCTCGGCAATAGAAGAAATAATTTCTGTGATTTCTCCTATTGCATCGGCTCCGGATTTAAGAGTGTTTATTTTCAGCGATGCCTTTTGAGCCTGCTCAGCTGCGCTCTGGGTTGTTTCGTTGGCATTTACAGTTGTTTTTGAAATTTCTTCAACAGTTGCAACCATCTGCTCGATTGCAGCTGCGGTATTTGCCATGCTTGACGTTGTATCTTCCATTGTTGTGGAAACAAAGTTGATATTTTCAGCCATTACAGAAGTTTCCGAGCTTATTTCGCTTGACTGGGCAAAAAGGTCTGTAACTGAATCTTTGATTTCATGGGAAAGAGATGCAAGCTTTGAGGACTGATCTTCAAGAAATTTGGATTTTTCCTGCATCTGTGAAAAAACCTGTTCAAGTTTTTCTGTCTGGTTTTTTATTTTGTCTTCGTTCTGAATGCCCAGCCAGTACCATTTCCAATTGTTTTTTGTTACAAAATTCAGCATGAGAAAATAGAAAAAGAAAAAAATTGTTATTGCATATCCGCCATCGTGGTCTGAAAAAAGACCCCAAAGGGCAATGGGCAGTACAAGAACAGCATTGAATCCTGCTGCAACCTTGAACCTGGGTGACATTGAAGTTGTAGCGCCTGCTGCAAGACCGCATAAAGAGGTTATGAAAAGCAGGGAGTCCTTGTTAAGCCCGAAGGCAAAAAGACTTAAGATTACAAACCATGTCCACAGTGCGGCTATAAAATAATTGTTCGCAAGAAAAAGTCCGTACCAGAGCCTTGGGTTTTTATGATAATTTTTTTCAGTGTTTTTGCCTATGTAGATTCTTAATGGAGTCTGAATGATTATTATGAGGCCTGCTATTATAACTTCAGACGGGTATTTCTTATAAATTGGCGTTAAAAGAACAAGCATTATAAAACCGATTATATAACTTGCCGCAGCAGCTACAGACCGTTTTGCAAGTTCAATTTCAGTGTTTGATCTGTGTTTTTCAAAAAGACTCTTATCCATAACGTCCCCTGTATTTAATTAAAAAAAATAAAACAAATGGGGACAATTACAGATAAAAGAAAATTTATCAAGTATTAGATGAATAAGAGTCTGATAAAAAAATGAATTATGTTAAGTCCTGCATTATTTTTTCAGCTGTTTCTGATATTAACGCCGTTTTAAGAACCCCGTCTTCGTAGAAAAAATACCTCTTATTATCATCACGAAGCATGCTTACAAAACTTTCAATCCCGGACAGGTCTTTTAAATGTGAGACCGCCCATAATCCGCATCCCCTGACCTGCGGATCATTGTGTTTAAGAAGCACTTTTATGACATATTGTGCATAAACTCCTTTTTCAGGTGCTTCTTTTAAAAGTCTTCCCACAGCCCATGCAGCTCCTGGGTGAAGGTCTTCATGGTCCAGAAAAGAAGAGCTTGCAGGGTCGGAATATGAAATTATTATTTTATGGAATTCATCAAAAATCTTTTTATTGTTTGATGCTGTTTCAGCCATTGCCTCCACCGATCCCCAGCCTATGCCTCCTGACTCTTCGTTGAGATTCCACATCAGCTGTCTCATAAGGTCTCTTACCTGTTCAATGTTTTCTTCAGCAGCTTTTCCGGCAATAAGGCCCATAAGTTCTGATGCCCTGAATCTTATCAATGGGTCAGAGTCGAATAAAAGACCTTTCAAGGGTCCTGTAAGCTGTTTGAATTTATATCCCTTGAAATCTGAAAGTGCCTGATCCGGGGTTTTTGTCTGAATTTTATCTTTTATAAGATTTTTTAATTTTTTATAGCTCAAGTTCAGCCTCCTTTTTAAAATAAAGGTAAGAGGCGGATTAAAAAATTCAATTGAAAAATTAAACTGAAGATAAGGGAAAAGAAAAAAATGGAGCGGGAGACGAGGTTCGAACTCGCGACATTCAGCTTGGAAGGCTGACGCTCTGCCAGCTGAGCTACTCCCGCTCAAACTTTTTGGAGCCAACGGAGGGACTCGAACCCCCGACCAGCTGATTACAAATCAGCAGCTCTGCCAGCTGAGCTACGTTGGCTTTGATTTTTACGGAATACTTCTTTAGCAGAATATTTTTTCTTTGTAAAGAAAATCAATTAAAAATATATGAAAGAATAATAGAACAGTTCAGCCGGCGATTTTATAACCTGTTGACATTTACCATCCCGTTTATTAAAATTTATCAGTTAAATAAACCAGTTGACAATCTTTCCAGAAACTGTCTCGGTCAAAGAATCGGGCTTTTCTTCCATGCCTTCCGGATGTAATCGTTTTTGAACCAATTTTGCCGGAGAAAAAATCATTTCCTGAAGAATCTATCCTCTGATTAACAGATTGCCGGCTCCTTTACGAACAGGTGCGGTTTAATTTTTACCTGAACTTAATAGTTTCAAATTTTTAAACAAATATTCATTTGAGCTGATAGCTTTAATTAATGTTACGTTCATACCCGTATGCATTTATGGAGAAAGAGAGGCTGTCATGAAGAAAATATTATTCAGCATTGTTTTTCTGTGTCTTATTGGAGCATGTTCTTCCGGAGGTTCTGGAGGAAGTTCAAAAACAGGAGTTCCGGAAGCTTTTTTTACAGTCAGCACACCATATACAATTGCTGGAGCTGAAATATATTTCAATGCATCCGGCTCTTCTGTGTCTGAAGGTT
This sequence comes from Desulfobacteraceae bacterium, assembly GCA_050253255.1. GTDB lineage: Bacteria > Desulfobacterota > Desulfobacteria > Desulfobacterales > JACKCP01 > JACKCP01. The sequence continues at coordinate 3,192 of JBFWJK010000124.1, forward strand.
CCATAGTTTCTTACCTGTGGAATTTCGGAGACGGCAAATCGGGATCAGGGATTGAAATACTTCATTCCTTTGACTCTGACGGTACATATGATGTAATCCTTACAGTTACCGCAGACAGCGGTAAAAAAGATACCTACTCCATATCAGTAATTGTAAGCTCTTCGGGTACTGTTCTCGGGCAAACCGGAGGTATGATAGAATTTGACGAAGGAAGGGTATTTCTTTCAATTCCTCCGGGAGCTCTTGCCTCAGATGTTGGAATCAGCATTGCAAAAAAGGAAAAATCACCTGCAGGAGCAGTGACGGGGAGTGTTTATTCTTTATATCCTGACGGAATAGTTTTTGAGAAACCTGTATCTTTTGTTATTTGCTATGATAAGTCTGATCTTCCGTCAGGGTATGATGAAAATGATCTTTGGATCGGAAAAATTGCCGGAAGCGCTGCTTTGAACTGGATTTATGCAGGAGATTGCAGTGTTGATGTACAAAACTGCAGGGTAACGGCAGAGCTTTCAGGTTTCAGTGATTACGGGCTGGTGTCAGGAAATGTTTTTTCCGAAATATCTGAAACTGTTTATGTGGAAGACAATCCTGATCCAAAAGAAGCCAATAAATTTGATTCCATTGAAAACGCCGTTGCTTACCTGAATAATTCTCTTTCTTCTATGGAATCAGGAAAAATAATAATAAATTCAGATAATAAATTCAGCATCAGTTCTATTTCCCTTGAAAGGCATATATATTTTGAAGCAGGGAGCGGTTTTAACCCTTCAATAGAAGGAAAAGACAATGCGCCTCTTGTTATAAACACTGCCGGCGCATTCGGTCTTGGAAATCTGTCAGCCGGCAGTGCAGGACTTGATGTGAATGCAATGTCAGATGTTTTTATAATAGGTTCATTTATCGGAGAACTTAATGTTTTTGTTGGAAGCCCGGATAAAACTGTTCTGTCTGACAGCTCACAGTCAGATGTCTGCGGGAGTATATGGTCTTTCAAAGATACTGAAATTCTGGGGCCGTTTAAGTTTGAAGCAGGGTCAAAGATTGACGGCAGGCTAGAGGCTTCAGGGCTTACCGCTCCATCACTCGATTTTTCAAATACAAGCTACGGAAGCGTCAAGGCTTCAATAAATAAAAATATTACAAAGGATCTCAGATTTGAATTTCTGCTTTCAAATGATGCATATGCAAAAATTTCAGAGCATGCAGATCTTGAGAGCATGAGTCTTGTCTTTGATCTTCTTGATGATACGGATATCAGTCTTTCTGCCATGACATCGGCTCTTGCTCTTATCAAATACAAAGGTCAGGGAATCGCTCACGTGAAGGCAGAGGCAAACAGCCTTGGCAAAGCTGACTACTCGTTTGGAACTTCGGGAACAGTTGAGTTTAAAAGCAGTGATGAGATAGTGGGAAACAGCGGAGAATCATCTTCCTATACAGTTCTTTCAGGAACAGTCAATTTGAACCATACAAAATTTTTTGCAAAGGGTGCAGTAAAATATAAAGTGAATGAAAGCAGTTTTCTTAATCTGGAAATGGAATCTTCGGTCTCATATCAGGGTAGCTTTATTGTAAGTGCTTATGGTGATTTCAGGGGAATACTCAGCAATGAAACAGAATTTCTTGGATATACCAAGTTTCAGGCTTCCGGAGAGATTATGAATTTGAAGAGTGCAGGTGCAAATTTCAAAAGCGGACTTGCAGTAAATACAGAATATGTGGATGTTTCTGCAAACGTATCCCTTGGGGGAGAGTCTTTTGGCAGTATAGTTGAAGGAGCACCTTTTGATTTTAACCCCCCGGGGTCAGGTTCTGCGATTTTCAGTGCAGAGAATGTCACTTTCAGTGTGGGTGTAAATATTTTTCTCGATTCCAAATCTGAGCAAAGCACTGGAGATGAAAATAAAATTCCTGCATCAGCTGCTTCGTCATATTTATTTAAAAACTGCACAATTAAAGGCGGAATTTTGTTCAGAGAGATTGACGGAACAATTGAGCTGAAGAATTCATCTGTTGAAGGTGAAGGCGGAATCGGTTTCAACAATGTTTCGGGATCTTCATTAATAAACGGATGCAGTGTTGAAGGAAACGGGATTTTATATACAATGTCGTCTAATACCCTTACCGTACAGCAGACAGATGTTACTGCTTCAGGTGCCGGAATGGCATGTTTTGCAACCATGTCAGGAAAAGTTCTGATTGATCAGAGTTCTCTGAACGGTTCAGGCGGAGCCTGTACAGTATATGCTGCAGGAGATCAGAAGGTTGTTGTAAGCAGTTCCTCTTCAAGCGGGAAATTTATTATTGCAGGAGAGGGTGTTTTATCCTTGGTAAACAATATTTTTTCAGGAGCTGAAATAATTGATGGAAATCAGTCGGGCGGACTGGTGAATGATCCTATGGCAGACGGCAATACAGGTCTGATTCCTTCACAGATAAGTTCTCTTGTAGACTGGGACGGAAACGGTTGTGCAGATTATGCAGGAGAAGGAAGCAATATAAAGGATGGAAACGGAGAATGCGGTGTTGACGGAGTTATGCCTGCATCTTTGTGAAATTAAGAAGCTTTTTTGTGTGTAATAAATACCCTGCAGAATTTTTGCAGGGTATATTATCTGGTATGGAGAACAAAAGCCGAGTTCAAGGACAATCAGCAAATTAATCTAATAAATTGATAAAATCAGATAAAAAATGTAAATATTGATTTACCAATGTAAAAGACTTTATGCTTATATCTGTCTTGATAGATTGTTGTAGAAACCAAAAAAAATTAAATTTTATCAGAAACCTGATTTAGACTTTTCCGGCTTTTTATGCACACAGCGTAAAAGTTAAATATCAGTTTTGTCAAAATAAAAACAGCAGGGATTAAGCTATATGAATGAAGATAAAGGATTCACCTTTATTGAGGTTATTGCGGTAATTGTTCTGATTGGAATAATTTCCGCTGTTGTCATTGCAAAGAGTTTTGATTTTCAGGATACAGCTGCCGAAGATGCATTTCTTGCAAAGTTTAAAACCCATCTGAAATATGCAAGGACAAATGCTATGAATTCTGATGAAAACTGGGGTATCGGTCTGACTTCCTCAGGCTATTTTCTCTTCAGCGGAACTACTTCGGATAAAAAACTGCTTCCGGGTGAGGAAAACGCTGTTGTTTCATTCCCGGAATCAGGAAATATAAGCATTTCCGGAGAGAGCATCATGTTTGATAAGTTTGGACAGCCTTCAGATCTTAATGGTAATTTGAAACAGTTTGATTTTTCTTTAAAAAATGATTCTGTAACAGTTTATAAATCAGGTTATATAAAATGACTAAAAAATTTACAAAAAACGGTTTTACCCTTGTGGAAGTGCTTGTTGCTCTTATTGCCGCTTCAATTCTGGGGAGTCTTTTAATCACTTTCATGCAGTCGGTTTTTTCAAAAACAGGTCAGTCGATACAGGAAACTGCGGCAGTTCATCATGTAAGTCAGGTTATGGATAATATTACAGCACTTTATATGAGCCATTTAAATATCAATATAAGTGCCGGGGCAAATATTGGAGATATGCTTGGAGTGCTTGATGAAAATATTTCGGAAACAAATAACAATTCCCTTGGCAGCTTCAAGGCTGAAAAGACCTGGTATGATTCTCCTCCTTTTGATTCAGGAGGAAGCTCTGCAAGGGTAAACTCCTCAAGATTTTTAAAAATCAGAGTTATTGATCCTTCATCTCCATCGGTATCTGTAACTTCTGTTTTCTGGTCAGGTAAATGATATGAAAAATAAAATTTCAGATAAAAGCGGATTTACCCTTGTAGAGGTCATTGCAGTAATTCTTATTTCTTCTTTTTTAACTGCGCTTGCAGGGCTTGGAATAGTCCAGCTTACAAAAAGCTATGTTCTTTCAAAGGAGTCTTCTTCAATTTCAGCTGATGCTGATTTTGCTCTTTCAAGGATAAGAAAAAGTGTTAGAAGTCTAGTAGATGTTGTTTCAGCTTCTGAAAGCGTGCTTGAAATTGAAAGAATAACCAGTGAAAATATAAGGATAAAAGAAAAGTTCTCAAGGGAAGACAATACCTTGAAACTTTATGTAAATGATGAGTATTACGGTCCTGTAGCACAGGGTTTTAAAAGTTTTAAATTCATTTATTACAGCAGCAAAAAAGGTGAGGGGGAGTGGAGTCTTTCAGATGAAATATCTGATCTTGCAGGAATTTCTGCTGAGATTGAATATATTGAGTCGTATAACAGCAGGTTTGTTTTCAGCGATAAAATTCTTCCAAGAAATATTTTTGTTCTGGAGTATATGCCTTCAGGTACCGGTCCTAATCCGGAATCAGCACCGTGTTTCATAGGAACAGCAGGTTTGGAAAATGCAATTCCCGTGATAAGAAAAAAGTGTATGATTTTTTCCGAAGTTCCGGCTCTATATAATTTAATATTTGTATCTGTTTTTTGTTTTTCATTATTTACAGGAATATTTATGGTGAATTTTTTGAAAAAAAGAAAAAAACCAGTAATTGGACAAAATATCAAGGGAAGCCTTCTCATTGTAATAATTGCAGCAATAGCGGTTACAGCTCTTCTTGGAGCAGCCGCTGTTTCTTTTTTGACTTCAGATGAAAGCCAGAATGTCGGAAGACTTTTTGGTCAGAAAGCATATTACAATTCAGAGTCAGGACTCAGATATGCTTTGTCAGAGTTTATGGCAGACCGGGATAATGATCCTGGGTTTGCTGCTAAAATAATTAACAATAATCAGATATATAAAACCAGCTCTTCAGAAGGTTTTTATCTTGATTTCCAGACCTATTATTTCAGGTCTTCATCAGGCGGACTTAAGCCTGTCGGCAATGCTCCTGAAAGTATAAAAAAGCACAAAACTGTTTCCCAGGGTAATTTTGAGGTCAAAAGAGAAGGTGAAGCATCAAGAGAAATTGTGACTGTATCAAATATTTCATTTGATTCTTCAGAAGGAGTTTTGAAAGCAGGGGATTTACCCGAAAATCTTGATAAAGATGCAAATATTTTTACTGTAATATCAGCAGACGGCGCTCAGACAGCTGTCAAAACCTCTCAAATCGGCCGGGACCAGATTATTGGAGAAATAAGTGTAAAAGGGGGGCTTACAGGATTTATGCCCCCATTGAACGGAATCGTAAGTTTTTATGCGGATACGGATAATGACGGTTTATATGACGAGTCTGTATCTGTGATGTATGACAGATTTGATTACAGCGCAAAAAAGCTTTCAGGTCTCAGGTCTTTGCCAGGAAATCCGCTTCCTTCTTCAGGTTTCAGCATTGCAGACAATACAGATATTGTCTGCGGAAGATATGCAAGGATTGTTTCCACAGGTGCTGCAGGAATCGGCACCCCAAATGAGGCAAGGGTTTCTCTGACACTTAATCAGCCCCTTGATTCGGCGGAGCTTGTGAAAATGATTTCAAATGATGAAGATGGTATAAACAATACTGACCCTCTTCTTGGAACCCATGAACTTGTTGAGACTGATTCAACATCCGCTCTGAAAGTTACTTCCACTGAAGGTACTTATTCATACACTATGAGTCCTCAGGGTAATCCTGTTTATCAGCAGGAAAGCCTTGCAGTTTATGACTGGAGCTCAACAGATCCGGATTTTTTAAAAAATTTATGGCTTAAATCAAATAAAAAACTTTCCTATGAGGTTCAGGTAAAGGTTAAGTTTACTGATACAGAAGATGACTTGAGCAGCAATCCTCTTAATTATCCTGGAAACTATATGCCAGGAATTTCTTTCAGAGTAAGAAAGCCTCTTCATCCAAAAAATGAAGAAGCAGAAAAAGGACAGACAGTATATTACGGAATGTCTTTTATGAGAGGGACTGCAGGCAGAAGCGAGCATAGGGAAAGGGATGGATTATGCACTTATGATTATGAAACAGAAGATGATGATATTACTGACAACTTTTTTTATCCTGAAGGAGATCACGGAGCAAATATTGTTAATGAACCCGAATATTCCTGTTCAGATACTGATTTTGTTCCTTCTACATGGAATGATGAACCTCCCCTTGACGGAATCCCATATCTTGTTTTCTGGCAGAAGCAGCAGTCCACTGACGGCGACGGAGATCCTGTAAATACAGGATGTGGCAGCACTGGTTCCTTTTCTCCTTTTGAATGGCTTTCTTATATGCCTCTTGTGGAGGCTGAAAAATGTACTATCTATCAATACGGTGAAACCATGAGTTACACTGGAAAGGTGGAATTTTATAATGCAGCTAACCATAACAACTTTATAGACTCTCTTGGTCCTGGAGAATATGAACGGCTCAAGCCAAAGATGAATGATTCTATCAACTCTATTATTATTCCAACTGGTTATAGGGTAATACTTTATGAAGATTCAGATTTTGAAGGAAAAAGTCTTTTGTTGACATCAAGTGTAGTAAATTTAAACAAGATTCCAGGTGAAGAGAAATGGAGCAATAAGATATCATCTTTAAAAATTGAATTTACCGCCTTTCTGGCAGGCTATTACGATGGTCAGATTGAGGGTCGGGCCTACAAAAGTAGATACACAGCCTGGAGACTGAAAGATAAATACAATATTTTAAAAAAACATGAAGTAGACGGTCAAAATATTTTAGGCCTTCCCGGACAAATCAAGGTAAAAGATCCTGCAAATCCTGATAAGCTTATGGAAGACAGTGCATATATTCTTCCTCCTGTTGATACAGACTCTTCCTACAGTGATGAAGAATATCAGGTTATGAAATCAATATTTAACTACAGGCTCTATATAAAACCATGGGCAACATTAGGCCTTAGAATTATGGAATTTGAAGGAAATCTTGACTGCGATCCTGCGGGAGAAGTTGAAAGAATAAATGCAGTAACTGCTTTTTTTGGTTCAGAAGATGAAACAGAAGGTGAGTTTGGAAATTTAAAGGACGGCACAAGAAAAGCCTATTCAAAAAATATTTCAAATTCAAGGGATTATTCAGTCAAATGGCCTTCAAGCGGAGATTATTTTACCAATGCTGTATGGAACGGGCTTGGGTTTAATAATTCAAATGAACCCATTTTTCCAACAGACGGTGGCTATACAAGTAAAACAGTTCCAAATCCTGATTATGGTGGGTGTTTAAGCAGTTTTACCAATATAAAACTTGTAGAAAAAGGCTTTGACTCTGAACATGATCCTGTGATTGTTTATTCTGCAACTTTTCTTACTAAAGGCGGAGAGCTGGGCTCTAAAAATTATTTTGATGATTATGTAATACCTGTATTAG
>JBFWJK010000125.1:0-10437 GCA_050253255.1 Desulfobacteraceae bacterium
AAGAAATTCTTCTCCCCCTATTCTTGCAATTTTATCGGCCCTTCTCATATGCTGCTGCGAAGCTTCGGCAAGATCCTTTAGAACCTGATCTCCTGCGGTGTGACCGTAGTTGTCGTTAATTGACTTGAAATCATCAACATCAAATATGCAAAGACAGAAATGTTTTTTATATCTTTTTGCAATTTCAATATATGAAGACAGATTTTCTAAAATATTTCTTCTGTTGGCAAGATGGGTAAGCGGATCGGTATTCGCAAGCTCATAAAGATGTGTATTCATAAGTTTAAGTTTATCTGCCATAGACTCAAGTTCATTCGATTTCAAATCCACAAGCTTAACCATTTTATTTATTTCATAGGCAAGAAGAGTCAGTTCATCCCGTCCTTCAAGTATAACTTTTCTTTCACCTGTCTTTTTCTGATAAAGATTTTTTACCTGTCTGCTCAGGTTTTTAACTCTTCCTATAACCTTTGTTTCAAGAAGGAAAATGGTAATTAAACTGAAAATAGCCCCGATAATTAAAAGACTCACAAAAAAATATTTTACAGAAGTCTGTCCAAGTTTATATATATTTCTCTCAAGTTCTGCAAAAAGTATGAATGAATATGAATTTTTAAGATCTTTAAGCTTTATATATGAAGTTATAAAATCATCGCCTGAATATATAACCCCGGTTTCAACTGTTCCGTTCTCATCAAAAACCTTTTCCGCCCACAGAGGGAGACCGGCTGAACCTTTTCTTAGTAAAGACAAACTCATGCTTGTTCTCTCCTGAATTTTTTCCATAATTGAAAAATCGAGTTCTTTTCCCATTACAAGCATGCCGTTGGACGGCCCTGTGTGATCGGTGGGGAAAATTCTGTGGGAGGTTATCATATACGACTTTCCTGCAATTGTTATTATTCCTCTGAAACAATCATCTTCTTTCTGGGTATGATAAAAAATCTGATTTGAAAAAAGAGTCGAAAAATCACCTGCTATTGCTTTAACTTCTTTGTTTGCAAAATCATATCCCCTTCCCCAGTGCAGACTACCGTTTAGATTAAGGAAAAGAACAAAAGCCATGCCCTGTTCAACAAAAAAATTGGAAACAAGATTTTCTTCAATAAATTCTGTATTAATTTCACTCATGAATCTGTATGATTCATCCCAGATTGCCCAGTCAATATTAATGGAAAATAAAGATGAAATTTCTGCATCCAGTGCCTTTGCCGCCCTTTGAATATTTGTCTTAGCGTTGACAAGCTCAAGCTTTTCAAAACTGTTGTAAAGAATCTGCCTGGAAACAAAATGTGAAACAGCAACAAGAAGGAGAAAAACAGAGATTATTATTATCAGGGTTGTAGTTCTAATACTTTTCATTTATTCAGATATCCCGGGTAAAAAAATTATAGCTAATGCTTTCTCCATTTTTCAATTACTTCAGCAATTTTTTCCGGTGAAACCGGCTTTGCAAGGTAGTCATTCATTCCGCTTTCTATGCACTTTTCCCTGTCGCCTTTCATGGCAAATGCAGTCATCGCTATTATAGCAACTTCTGAATTTTTTTGCCTTATTTTTCTTGTGGCCGTGTATCCGTCCATTACAGGCATCTGGCAGTCCATAAATATAAGATCATATTGACCTTTCTCAAACATTTCCACAGCTTCAGATCCGTTTTGAGCAATATCAAGACTATAACCAAGTCTTTTTATTACTGCCTCTGCAAATTTCTGATTTACCGGATGATCTTCAGCAAACAAAATTTTAAAATCAGTTTTTTCATTTATACTGATCGTATGTTTTGTAATCAGATCTGTTTTATTTTCAGTTTTTTCCTCTTTATCAATACCAAGTACAAGCCTTAAACATTTATAAAGCTCCTTTTCTCTGACAGGCTTGGCGAGAAATCCGGAAAAACCTTCATTTTTAAGCTTTTGTGTATCAATATTTTCACCCATTGAGCTCAAAAGAACAAGAAGTGTGTTTTTCAATTCATCATTGGATCTGATTTTCTTTCCAAGATCCTCTCCGTCAAGATAAGGCATCTGCCTGTCAATAACTGCAATATCAAACCAGGAATTATTTTTGCCTGCCTCACAAAGTCTTGAATATCCTTCCAGTGCGGATTCTGCTTCTTCAGTTATGCAGCCCCATGATTCAAGAACAATCTTCAATAAAATTCTGTTTGTTCTGTTGTCATCGACAATAAGAATTTTCTTATTGTCAAGTTCAGGAAGGGGTGAGATGTATTGAGATAATTCACTATCATATTTTTCAAAACCTGCTGTGAAAAAAAATCTCGATCCCTGATCAGGTTGACTTTCCAGACCTATCTCTCCATTCATGAGTTCTACAATAAGCTTTGATATAGAAAGACCAAGCCCTGTTCCTCCATATTTTCTCGTAGTAGAAGGTTCTGCCTGAACAAAAGATTCAAAAAGCTTTTTCTGAAGCTTTTCTTCAATTCCTATGCCTGTATCGATCACTTCAAAAAAAAGAGTCAAATTTCGTTTATCCTCTTCTTTGAGAGAAACTTTTAGTACAACCTCACCTTGTTCAGTAAACTTTAAGGAATTGTTCAAAAGATTTGAAAGTATTTGCCCAAGTCTTGCGGGATCGCCTTTTACAAAAGACGGCACTTCAGGATAAACTATTGAAACCAGCTCAATATTTTTTTCATATGCCCTGAAGTATAAGGTTTCAATTAAGTCATCTATAGTTGCTCTTATATCAAAAGCTATATGTTCAAGTTCAAGTTTGCCTACCTCAATTTTAGAAAAATCAAGTATGTCATTTATTATCGCCAGAAGATTTTCTGAACTTTTTCTGACAGTACCGGCATAAAATCTCTGCTTTGCATCCAGATCAGTATCCATAAGAAGACTTGTCATTCCGATGATACCGTTCATAGGCGTTCTTATTTCATGGCTCATATTTGCAAGAAATTCAGTTTTTGCTCTGTTTGCTGAATCTGCCTCAAGCTTTGCAATTTTTAGTTTTTCTTCAGTCTTTTTTCTTATTTTGACTTCATTTTCCAGTTCAGTATTTTTAGCTTTAATTTTTTCAAGATTTTTCTGCTCATTCAGCATAAGAGAATTGACATCCCCTCTTATGAGATTAATTGCTTCAACTACTTCTATTAAAGGATGATTTTTGTCAAAAAGTTCATATTCCTTTAATTTGTTATCAAAAAAATCCCATGAAATTTCTCCAAGCATTTTAAGAATAGAATCTATATCACTTCTCTTTATCTGAACCAGCTCGTCATTTTCTTTTAATACGCCCTTTTCACTGGTTTTAATTTTCTGAACGTATTCAAGGGCATCTTTCACACTCTCTTTAAAAATCAGCTGAGAACCTGTAAATCTTCCCACAAGCTTTAAACTTATTTTGACAACTCCGGAAGCGCCGCAGACTACAGTAAAGGCAGGGAATAAATTCTTTTCCGTATAAAGTTCTCTTAAAAGCTTTGGATAACCCATTCTTCCGGCAATTGTAGCACCGCGAACTTTTAAATAATCAGCTATTTTATAATAACCAGGCTTAAGCTCTCCTGAATCAAAGAGATTTTCTACTGATTTTCTCACAAGAGGCAGATGTTTTTTCTCAAGACTTCCAACTCCCCTTGAAATATAAATATCATTATCAATCAACTCATTTATGTATTCAAATTCTGCTGTTTTGAATCCCCAGTTTCTGTTTGACCTGGGTACATGATAACTGGAAGAGTTTTTATTTTTTATAAAAGAGAGGCCTTTTTTTATGGCAGATTCATACCCTCTGCTTATAATAATCGGAACAGGAGGATTTGATGCCTTAAGGGCAAGTTTGTATATCAGGCTGATTATTCCGGGGACATTGTAAATTATGTATGCTTTAAGATTTTTTTTCGAAAGTTCGAAAAAGCGTTTGAGTGAATTTTTTGTTCTGTAATTAAGACTCCCTGAAATTCTTTCAAGATCAACAATTTCTACTATTTCATGTGTTCTTTTATCCAGATTTTTTTTATCAAAAAACTCATCAAGAAACCTCTGCCTTGCATCAAATATTTCATCAATATCTATCCCTGCAATATTGCCGGAGCTTTTGGCAAAGAGAATATTTTCCCCTATCATATAAAATGAAACGGAATAATCCCTGTCAAAAACAACATTTTCCCATCTGGGGTTTTTATAGACTTCAAGATTGGTTACAGGGCAGAAATCATGCATTTTTTCTCCCTAATAATTGATGTCAGGATTCTTGCCTCAAAGCATCAATGCCTGAACTTGATATATATGCATAGGCGCTGTGATTATGAATTGATTCAAAATTTTCAGCACTTACTTCAAACCAGAGAATATTTTTGTCCTCATAAAGCTTCAATGCAACATCCCTTGCAATGTCCTCAACAAACTTCGGGTTATTGTATGCTCTTTCTGTAACTTTTTTTTCATCGGCTCTTTTAAGAACAGAGTAAAGTTCGCAAGAACCAGCCTCTTCACATATCTTTATCAGATCTTCAATCCAGATAAATTTTTTAAACCGTACAGAAAGCTTAACTATTCCTCTCTGATTATGGGCTCCGCCTTCACTTATTTCCTTGGAACAGGGGCAAAGAGATGATATCGGAACTTCAACCTGAGAAACAATGTCTATTTTCCCGTTCTTGTCGCTCTGACCCGTAATTTTGCAGGAATAATCCATCAATCCTGAAGCTCCTGTAACAGGAGCCTTTTTCTTAATGAAATAAGGAAATTCTATTTCAATATGTGAAGACTTAGCATTAAGCTGTGACTTCATACTTCCCAGTATTTTTGTAAATGCCTCATATGACAGCTCCTGTCTGAATATATTGAGCATCTCAACAAATCTGCTCATATGAGTCCCCTTTATGTGATGGGGAAGATCTACATACATGTTTATGTTTGCAACAGTCTGCTGATACTTATTTTCTTTATCCTGTACAGTGACAGGATATCTGAGATTTTTTATTCCGACTTTATCTATTGGAATATTTCTGTAGTCTTTTTCTTTTTGTACGTCCTTCATCATAAGACCCTATAAAAGATATTCAGGGGAAAAATGAGACATTGACCTGAATATATTCTCCTTTACACGTTTATTCTTTCCGTAAAGGGTTTTTAAAAAAACTTTCATTTCATCCCTCTTGGAAACACCGGCCGAAGGACATTTATTTTCAAATACAGGGATACCCGAACTTCTTATAAAACTTGAAATTGCATTTTCATCGGCAAGGCACAGAGGCCTTACAACCCTCATTTCGCCTTTGAAAAATTCCTGGTTTGGAACCATGGTTCCCATTGTGCCTGTATAGCACATATTAATGAAAAGAGTTGCTATCAGGTCGTCTTTTGTATGACCGAATGCAATTTTATTGCAATTAAACTTTTTGGCCAGTTCAAAAAGCCTTTTTCTTCTGTTCCATGAACAGATAAAACACGGGCTTTTGTTTATATTTTCAGGACCATGGGCCATGACACCGAAATTCGTGTATTCCACATGAAGGTCAATATCATTGTCATTCAAAAATTTTTTGATTCCGGCTGAGCATCCGTCGTCAAAGCCCGGGTCAATGTGGACAGGAATAATTTCAAAATCGATTGGAACCCATTCTTTTCTGTCGTTTAAACACGCAAGAAGTGTAGTTGAATCTTTGCCTCCTGATACGGCAACAAGAACTCTGTCTTTATCATTGATAAGATTGTATTTGACAACAGCTTTTCCAACCAGCTTGTTAAGACGAAAAAATTTTTTATTCCTGTCCAGTAAATAATTTTTATTCAGAACCGCCATCATTGTCCCTGACAACTTTTCCCGCAGCTATCTCACGTAAAGCCATTACAACATCCTCGTTCTTTGCTCTCTGAACAAGATACTCAGAACCCTCTCTCAGCTGGCGGACTCTTGCTGCAGCCATGTGAACAAGTTCAAAACGGTTTTTAACCTTTGACAAACAGTCTTCAACTGTAATTCTTGCCATTTTTACTCCTGTTATTTATTTAGTTACAGTATTTCAACTATCTCGTATATTCTTTTACCACCTGGAGCCTGAAAAGTCACCTCATCTCCGGGTACTTTTCCCAAAATTCCTTTACCAAGAGGAGAAGTAACCGAAATTTTACCCTTATCTATATCAGATTCGTCAGGCCCCACAAGCTGGTATTTAACTTCTTCGCCTGTATCAACATTTTCAAGAAGAATTATTGCTCCGAAAACCACCTTGTCTTTAGCAAGCTTAGCAGGGTCAATAACATCTGCATTAGCAAGTTTATATTCAAGTTCATTTATTCTTCCCTGAATAAATGACTGTCTTTCCTTTGCTGCATCATATTCCGCATTTTCCGAAAGATCACCGTGGGCTCTTGCAACTTCAATAGCTTCAATGTTTTTAGGTCTTTCAACAGTTTTAAGATTTTCAAGCTCCTTTTTTAAAACCTGATACCCCTCTTTAGTGATCGGAATTCTATCCACTTTTTTTCCTCCTTGATAAAATAAAAAGAGACCATTTTTTTCAACGGTCTCTTCACAAAAAATAATGTATGATGCTGATTACAAATAAGATTCTGCCAGCAATTCAGCAATCTGAACTGTATTTGTTGCAGCTCCTTTTCTTATATTGTCAGCAACTATCCACATGTTAAGCCCATTTTCAATGGACTCGTCCTGTCTCAATCTTCCAACAAGTGTAAGATCCTGACCGGCTGCATCGATGGCAAGAGGATAAACATTTTCTTTTGGATTATCAACCATTTTTATTCCCTTTGAGCTTTCAAGAAGCTTTTTTACATCCAAAACATCTGCATGCTTTATTGTTTCTACATTTACAGACTCTGAATGTCCGTAAAAAACCGGAACTCTTACTGTTGTGGCTGTAACTGCAATTTTATTGTCTTCAAGTATTTTTCTGGTTTCATTGACCATTTTCATTTCTTCTTTTGTATATCCGTTGTCAAGGAACACATCGATATGAGGCAGACAGTTGAAGGCGATATCGTGAGGATAAACTTTTCTATCATAATTTATAAAGTTTATCTTCGCTCTGGTCTCGTCAAAAAGCTCATCAATCGCTTTTTTACCGCTTCCTGATACAGCCTGATATGTTGAAACAACTATCCTTTTTATTCCGTATTCCCTGTGAATGGGAGCAAGAGCAACAAGCATCTGAATTGTTGAACAGTTGGGGTTTGCAATAATCCCTTTGTTTTTATATCCTGCAACTGCGTGTGGATTTGCCTCAGGAACAACAAGAGGAACATCCGGATCCATTCTCCATGCACTTGAATTATCTACAACAACCGCTCCAGACTCTGCAGCTACAGGAGCAAAATCAAGGCTTGTTCCCCCCCCCGCTGAAAAAAGAGCTATATCAACGCCCTTGAAAGAGTCTTTGGTCATTTCTTCCACTTCAACTTCATCTCCTTTAAAGCGGAGCTTTTTTCCTGCAGATCTCTTTGATGCAAGAAGTTTAAGATTTGCCACAGGGAAATTTCTTTCTTCAAGACATTTGATCATTACATTTCCGACAGCACCTGTTGCACCTGCAACTGCTACATTGAATTTTTTCTGTGTCATTTTTATCCCCTTAAAACTCAAAATTAAAATTTATAAAAATTTGAAAAAGCCCTGCTGAGGTTCTATTATACCTCTACAAAGAAATTTCAAAGAAAAAAGCAAATATCTGGCCTTTAAAATTAAATAAAAAAATACCGCTTTAATAAAATTAAAGCGATATGAATTTTTTAAAATTTTTATAAAGCTATTCTGATTTAACAGAATCCCTTTCTTTTGCATGAACCGATTTGATAAAAATAAAAAGCCCTGACAAAAGATATAAAAAAGCTGTGATAAAAAGCATTATCTGCGGTTCTGAAGCAATAAGAACTATTGCAAGAATAACAGCAACAAGAATATTGAAAGGTATTTTCTGATCCTTATCCATTTTTTTAAGACAGGGATATTTAACGTTGCTTACCATCAGAAATGCCACAAGATAGCTTAAAATTATTGACAATACTTCCACAATTTTACCTTCAAAACCAGTCTTGCTGCAGAAAAGATACCAGGTAACACAGATAAATGCCGCTGCAGGTATCGGAAGCCCGGTAAAAAACCTTGAATCTGAATGGTCGCTTACATTAAATCTTGCAAGCCTCAAGGCTCCGCATATCATGAAAACAAATGCGGTAAGCCAGCCCACTCTTCCCTGCTGGGGCAGAACCCACATATAAAACAGAACTGCAGGAGCAACTCCGAATGAGATAAGATCACAAAGAGAATCAAACTCCATTCCGAATCTGCTTTCAGTATTAGTCATTCTGGCAACACGACCGTCCATTATGTCAAAAAACATTGCTACTATAACAGCGGTTGCCGCCGCCATAAAATTACCGTTAATCGATGATACTACCGAATAAAAACCGCAAAGAGCATTCATAGCGGTAAAAATATTGGGAAGTATATAAATCTTTCTGCTTACTTTATGCATAAACCACCTGCCTTATTTTAATCTGCAGATTACTGATGAACCTGCCTGAACCATCTGGCCTTTTTTAACTAGAATCTCGCTGTTTACAGGAAGATAAAGCTCAAGCCTTGACCCGAACCTTATCATTCCGTATCTGTTACCTTTTGAAGCATTATCTCCTTCTTTCAGGGGACATACTATCCTTCTGGCTATGAGTCCTGCAATCTGAACTGTCCAGAAGCTCAGCCCCCTGTCTGTTTCTATGAGAACTGCATTTCTTTCATTGTCTTCAGATGCTTTATCCAGGGCGGCATTAAAAAATTTTCCCGGAAAGTATTTAATTGCTCTTACTTTGCCGGAAAAAGGAATTCTGTTTACATGCACATTGAATACAGACATGAAAATGCTGACCTTTATGCACGGACGCTTGTCATAATTATTATTTTCAATATTTTCTATTCCGATCACTTTCCCGTCAGCCGGAGAAACCATAAGATCTTCTTCTAAAGGAATTTTTCTTTCCGGATCCCTGAAAAACCAAAGAGAAAAAATGGTTAAAAAAAACAGAGGAAGAAAAACAATGTAGATTCCTGCAAGAAAAAAAACAAAAGAGACTGCAGCAAAAAAGGCGATAATAGGATAACCGTATCTTGTTATCCTTGTGAATTTTTCAATTTTTTCAATAGATATCATATGTAAAATCCGTTTTATTAAAAGTATCAAAGCAAATATTTATTGTCAAATCAAGGTTTTTGAACAAAAGCTTCTTCAGCGTTGGATCTTCTTATATAGTTTGGAAGAACTCCAAAGGTGTCGTCATCAGCGTTCTGATCAAATTTTTCCTTTGCAATTTCACAGATTACACCCGGCTTTATCTGTCTCATCCAGGATGGGGGATAATATATCTTTTTAAATGAAAGGTCAAAAACATCTTTATAAATTAAAGCTGCATTGCCTGTTATTATTAAATCACTCCCGCAGTCCGGCTTTATCAGTTCAGGCCTTGAAACAGCTTCCGATGTCTTTTCAAGGAGCATTCCGTTTTCAAATCTGTAAAATGAATAATAAACCTCTTTTCTTCTTGCATCGACTACGCTTAAAATCCTTTTTTCACTGTATCTGAACAAATATGCCGAAGCATCAAGAGAAGACACACCCACAAGAGGTTTTTTAAGAGCATATGAAATCCCCTTTAATGTACTTACTCCGATTCTTACTCCGGTAAAATTCCCGGGGCCTGTGCATACGGCAAAAAGATCAGTATCTGAAATTTTTCTCTCTGCAAGATCATAACAGTACTCTATATTGGAAATAATATTTCTTGAATGGGTACCCCTGTTTTTAAAGGATAGCTCTGCCAAAAGGGTACTTTCTTCAAAAAGAGCGAGATTTAAATATTCTGCCGCTGTGTCTGCTGCAAGTACCAACATTTTACTTTTTCCCGGCTTTCTTTGTTTTTTTTCTGCTTTTTTTGGTCTGGGAAAAAACATCATCGCTTATTGCAATCTCCAGAACCTGCTCGATATTTGATACAGGAATAAATTTGATTTTTCTTTTTACGTTTTTAGGTACCTCAGAAAGCTCTTTTCTGTTCTTTTCCGGGAATAGAATAGTTTTTACACCGCCTCTTAAAGCACCCAGAGCTTTTTCCTTAAGTCCTCCGATGGGAAGAACCCTGCCTCTTAGAGTAATTTCTCCAGTCATTGCAACATCATTTTTAACAGGTTTTTCAGTTATTGCAGAAATAAGGGCTGTTGCCATTGCAATTCCAGCAGAAGGACCGTCTTTTGGAATTGCGCCTGCAGGAACATGAATATGAATATCCCGGCTCTCAAAAAAACTTTCATCCTCATCCATAAGCTTGAGCTTTGATTTCGCATAACTCAGAGCGGCCCTTGCAGACTCCTGCATCACATCACCAATCTGCCCGGTAATCTGAACTTCCCCTTTTCCGGGAAGAATAGAGGCTTCTATGTAAAGCACTTCTC
>JBFWJK010000126.1:0-10275 GCA_050253255.1 Desulfobacteraceae bacterium
AAAAGCTTTTATGTTTATTGTCCTCTTTTTTGCAGTATTTACATACGGATGTAAAACAGAGGAGGATTTATCCTTTGAAAAAAAAGGTGACCAGGCTTATGAAAATCAGTTGTATCATAATGCGATTCACTGCTGGAACAGGAGCTATCAGGATAACCCTGAAAATTCCTTTCTTCTTTATAAAACAGGAAAAGCTTTTTTAAAGCTTGGCGATATTGACAAGGCTCTAGAGTATTTTGTAAAAGCGGGCAAGCAAATTCCAGATCAATATGAAATAAAAAAAGATATTATAAGAATTTATATAATAAAGGGGGATAATAAAAAGGCATTAAAGCTCCTTGAGGAAGCTTCAACAGTTATGAAGTCAGATTCTGACTATTACTTTTTATCAGGAGATATCTTCATTGTTTCAGATAATCCTGATAAGGCCTGTCAGATGTACAAAGAGGCTGTCCTGTTGTCTGGAGGAACTGCAAAGTCTTTTATCAAGCTTGCCATAGGGCTTCTTGAAACAGAAAATACTGAGGATGCGGAAAAATATATTTCAAAAGTTGTAAAAAATTATGTCCTGACCCCTGAAGATAATATCCTTTTATCAGATTATTATTTTGTAAAAGGAGATATTCCCTTGTCTGAAAAATATATTCTTGAAGCTGTTTTTTCAGATACAACAAATATGGAGTTTAAGGTTCATCTCTGCAGTTTTTATTTTAAAACTGATCAGATTCATAAAGCATGCGAAGTTCTTGAAGAGTATATAAAAGAATATCCTGAAAATATTCAGTTTAAAATTCTTCTTGCAGATGCTCTTGTTACTCTGAAAAATCTTGATAAGGCGGAACTGCTGCTTGAAGAAATAAAAGTTTCTTCAGGGAAAAATTCTGCTGACTATAATTTGGTTATGGGTAAATTCTGGCTTTTCAAGGGAAGAATTTCCTACGCAGTTTCATACCTTAAAGATGCCTGCGAAAAAAAACCTTATCTTGTAAATGCCAATTATCTTCTTGGGACTGCATATTTTGCCGGAGGCCAGTTCAAGCTTGCTGAAAACAGTCTTACAAGAGCCCTTGTTCTTGCTCCTGATCACTCAGATTCTATCTACCTGATGGCATTGCTTCACTATAAACAGGAAGAGTTTGATCTTTGTCTTGAGTATCTGAAAAAAATTGAAGGGGCTGATTTTTTTAATCCAAAATACTATACCTTAAAAGGTCTTTGTTTTTTTGAAAAAGGAGACTTTGAAAAGTCCTCGGATTTTTTCATGAAAGCATTTGAACTGGAACGCGGGCTATCTTCCGGTTTTTTTCTTGGTAAAGCCAGAGAATCATTGAAAGACTATGATTCTGCAATAGACGTATATAAGGCGGTGCTTAATGAAAAAGGTTTTAATGGAGAAGTTTTCTACAGATATATTTCGCTTTTAGTTAAAACCGGAAAAGGAAAAACAGCAGAAAATGAGCTTAATAAATTTATTCTTCATGATGGCAAAGATCCTGCCAGGAATTATGTTTTTGCTTGTCTGGCCATCAAGCTCAATAACCTGAAAACTGCGGAAAATCTTTTGAAAAAGGCAATTGTCGAAGGCTATGCTTTTGAGGGGACGTATCTCAGGCTTGCGTCAATATTTAAAGGTTCAGACAGATTAATCGAAGTTGAAAAAATTCTTACTGAATGTCTCGAAAAATTTCCGGGTTGCAGTGAGTGCGTCCTGGAACTCGCAGATTATTACCATGGTAGAAATGAGTTGGATAAGGCTTGTCAGATTTATGAGAAATTCCTCAGCTACAGCTCAGGTCCGCCTGTCTTGCTTAGCAATTATGCCTGGGTTCTTTCTGCTTCAGGCAAAGATCTTGATCTTGCACTCGATTATGCACGGAAAGCTTATGAGCTTGACCCGAATCAGGCTTTCATCTGTGATACTCTGGGGTATATTTATTATTTAAAAGGTGCTTATTCCCAGAGTCTTTGGATGCTGGAAAAAGCTGAACTCATGTCTTCAGCAAAGGGTATTTTAAATTATCACCTGGGACTTGTGCAATTTAAGACCGGTCAATTGTCGAAGGCAAAGATAAATTTTGAAACAGCAATGGAACAAGATATTCCAGTTGAAATAAAAAGTGAAATTGAAGCTGTGTTAAAGAGCTTTGGCAGTGAAAAAGAAACTGTAATGTATTCGGATTCACCTGAAAATAATATTTTTATTTTTCCTGAAAAACTTGTTGATGATACTGATATTTTGACTCCTCAATGGAATTAGGTTTTGTCTTAGCCTGCTGTTTATCGCATTTGACGTTTAATACATCTGTTTACAGATGAAATATTTATTGTTTTTTTCATGAAATGAATATAATCTTTATCTAATCTGAATTTAAAGTTTCATAATTTTTAAAAAGAAAAATTTATATTGTATTTGGAATGTTTAGCCCTGGTGTTTTTTTATCACACCTATCTGAGGGGTTGTGTCGAATTTTGGGCAGCATTGTCAATGTATGATTCAATTTGTGTTGTTGTAATGATATATATTTTTAAAGAGATCAGTTTGGTTTTGATTTTCAGCCTGAGTTTCATTTAAAAAATAATAAATCCGTATTAATCAGGAATAAGAACTTAGGAGGACTGTAATGTCTGAGAAAAGAGTATTAAAAAACGGAATCTGGATAAAAGAGCAGAACGGTTTACTTACAATGGGTCTGATAGGCAATGGTGATTTTGAAGTAGAAATAGGAGAAAAGACATCCCTGCAGCTTTTTGCTCTCGAGCTTGAACTTCAGGAGGCTCTTTACGGCGAAAACAGTATAAAGTTCAATCCCAAAAATGTTAATTTTGAAAAACTTGTTCAAAGCATTCTTAGGGATACAGGTTTAAGCGACAGTGATATTGCGGCCCATTTTACAGGCGATGCTGTAATAAAGGGTGATTATGATATGATTTTTGATGTGTTTAAAGCCATGATTCAAAAATCTTCAGGAAATAAAGGTGGTGAAAAAATATATATAAATGCGTCAGTTGCTGACAACAGTCTTTGTGTAGTCTATCGCGACGATGTTTTGTGCAGAAAAGCTGAAGGTATAGATGATATTAAGAAAATCATTGAAAAGGAACTTGGCGGGAGTATCAAGATTATTGATTCGGTTAAAAATCCATATATAGACATAACTATACCTGAAAAAGCCTGATTTTATGAATAAAAGATTGTTAAAGGATTATCTCCCTTACATTTTACCGTTTTTGTTTTTTGCTCTTTTGACATATATTTTGCCCTTAACAGGTCTTGATGCAATTTATGTTTATCCCTTAAAAACTCTCATTGTTTTTCTGGTGCTGCTTTATTTCTGGAAAAAAATAAGGGACGAAATAAAATTTCAGCCGGATTATACAGCAGTGCTGGCAGGAATAATTGTATTTTTTGTCTGGGTTGGTCTTGAGGGCTTTTATCCTGCAATTGGAAATGATGACGCAGTAATTCCCTTTGAACTGAGCAGTGAAAGGTCAGCTGTTTATTTCTGGATTTTTATCCGGTTTCTTGGAGCCTGTGTTGCTGTTCCAATAATTGAAGAACTTTTCTGGAGATCATTTGCTTTAAGATTTTTGATTGATCCTGACATAAAAAAAATACCCTTTGCGACTTTTTCATGGTTCTCATTTATAACTGTTTCTGTTGCTTTCGGATTTGAACACTTCAGATGGCTTCCCGGAATAATAGCAGGTCTTGTATATGCTCTTTTGTATTACAGAACCAAAAATCTTTTTTCACCTGTTGTTTCGCACGCAGTTACAAATTTTCTTCTGGGTGTTTATGTTATTTTAACCGGTCAGTTTGAGTTCTGGTAAATAAAAACTTCAACCCGTCTGTTCATTCTCCTTCCCCATGAAGTTGAATTCTTTTCAACAGGGTTTTTGTCTCCCATTCCTTTTACCTGGATTCTTTCCGGTTCAACACCGTTTCCTATGAGATATCCTTTTATGATATTTGCCCTGAATTCAGAGAGTCTGAGGTTGTACTGAGAGTATCCTGCAGAATCTGTATAACCGGTTACAATAGCTTTTGATTCCGGATAAGTTTTCAGTTCATCAGCGCACTCCTGAATTTTTGATAACTCTGAGTCTTCAAATTCGTTTGTATTGTATTTAAACCTTAAAATATAAGTTTTTTCCTCAAAAGGAGGGATTTTAAGAGAAACCTCTTCTTTTTCCGGCAGCTTTTCTTTTTCAATTTTTTCAGTTTTATTTTCAGTAAAACCTGTTGTTTGAGCATCAGAAATACCGCTGTCATAATTTTGAGTGTTAATTAAGAATTCTTTTTCATCAGAAGGTGAAATTTTCTGATCAAAATTGTTTTTTTCTTCTTCAGCCTTAACTTCAGGTTTGATTTCTTCCTTTTTCTCAAGAATTTCGCTTTGCACCATTGTATGTTGATCGGTTTTCTTAATTAAGTCTTTAAAGACATCGATATTCAGGTATCCGAAAAAAATCAAAGTAAAAAAAACAGTAAAAACAGCAGCTGATAAAACAAACTTTTTAAATCCGGATGAAACAGAAGTCTGAGGTCTTGGACTGAAACTTCTTATTTTCTGTGATTCATTGGGGAGCCTTAGGTCTTTTATGCATTCAGCTGCGATTTTTTTACTTATAATTGATCTGTCTTTTACAAAACCGGATAAAAGACAATGATCGCATATTATATTAATTCTTCTTGGGAATCCTCCCGAATGAGAGTGTATTTTTTTTATGGCTGAGTTTGAGAATATATCGTATTTCGCTCCTGCAACTTTAAGCCTGTAGTTGATATATTCCCTGGTTTCCTTACGGTTGAAGGGTCTGATGTCGTAATTAAGGGCAATTCGCTGTCTTACTGCACGGTTCTGCTCTTTAAGAAGTATTTCGTTGAATTCAGGCTGGCCTATGAAAAAAATGTTTAAAATATCTGTTTCACCCCTGTCGATATTGGATAAAAGCCTGACCTGCTCAAGCAGTTCATCTGATAAAAGCTGAGCTTCGTCGATTATAAGGAGTATTTTTTTGTCGGCACGTGCTGCTTTTAAAAGGAATTTTTTGAAGATTATCAGAAAATCAGATTTTGTTGTTATTCCGATTTTAATTTTAAACGAAAAAGCAATATAGTTGTAAAAATCGAGAGAATCGAGATTCGGGTCGGAAATATATGCATAAAGCACGTTTCCGGGAAGGCTTTCTGTCAGGGCATTTATAAGTGTTGTTTTCCCTGTGCCTACATCTCCGGTAAGAAGCAGAAGACCCATGTTGTTCATTATACCGTATCTCAATGTGGCAAGAGCTTCTCTGTGTTTTTCCCCGAGCCACAAAAAAGAAGGGTCTGTTTTTGTTTCAAACGGTTTTTTGTTTAATTTGTAAAATGTTTTATACATGGCATTTTTCTATAAATTGTGAAGATAATCCATATCTTTATGCTGGGTGTTTTTTGTACCGATAAGCAGAATTTTAGTTTTGTTGTCTTTATTCTTACTGAAATAAAGGCGTCCTGTATACCCGAATATCACCTCAAAAGATGTACTTTTACTTTTTTTCCCTGAAAAGACTTTTCTTTTTATAATTACCTTGTCAGGCTCATTGTTGAGTAAATGAATAAGTTCTTCTGCCTTGATCTGAAGCTCTTCTTCAAGTTCTCCGAACCCCTCGTATGCTTTTTTTGTCATGATTACATTCTTATATAAGGTTTCAAACCTTTTGGAAAGAAAATCAAAATCTTTTTTTCTGTGGAGAATATTTTTCTTTTTTTCAAGTTCTTCAAGTTTCTCTTTAAGTTCCTCAATTTCCTGTTCCTTGATGGCCTGGGAATCATTGAAAGACTTTAATTTTTCTTCCAGAGAAATTATTTCATCAAGCATTTCTTCTTCGCTTGTTCTTGTTTCGTTATATTTTTCCTTTAGTCCGTTTATTTTTCCTGCAAGGCTTTTTTTCTCATTTTCAAGAGACAGAAGCTGATCCTTATATTTTTTTTCTTCTTCCTCAAGTTTTTTTATGTGTGCAAGCTTTTCTTTTTCGTAAGCTCCTGCTTTTTTTTGTGCTTTGATAAACATGGCAAGAAAAATAATAAAAGCTATTGAAAAATAGACTAAAGCAGTAACAATCCTCAGTATGTCGGAAATATTTACGGAAACTTTTGTATCAAGTCCTTTTTCAAGTATTTCAAAGTTTTCTTTAGCGATTTTTGAACTGTTTATTTTAAAACCTTTATCAAGGGTGTTTTCTGAGAAGCTAAGGGCGGGATAAATGATTCTGCCCGATTTATCTATAACAAGAATTTCAAGATGAATAAGCTTTTTTTTCAATAAAAGCTCTTTTTGCCTTAGTCTGCTTATGTTTCTCTCTACAGCTTTTTCAAGAGTAATTTTTCCTTCATAAATTTCGCTGGAGTTGAACAGGAGATTGTCTTTTATTTTTTCTTCATACTCTGACTTGAAATATTTATTTGCTCCATAAATTGTCAGCGCATAGAAAAGGGGCGGAAGTATGAAGCATAAAAGCATAGTTTTTACAGGTAAAAATTTCATTTTAATACCCTTAATAATTCAAGTTATATAAAGACCTGCATTGTATAAGGCTGCAGGATATTGGCTGAATTTCCCGAACGCTTAAGAAATATGATTAAATATCATTTTTTTTTCTTATTTAAAAGAAGGTAATAAATATTTTTTACTTATTCAAATTCGCATTAAAATTGACATTGATTAAGCTAAAATATAATATAAATTATTTAAATATATACAAATTGGCTTGCAGGCAAGACAAGTTTAAAATTGCAGTATCTGTTATTTTTTGAGTCTCAAAATCTTATAATTCAAGGAGAAAAAAATGAGTGAAGGCAACAACAGGCTGTACGAAAGGTATGAATGTCAGCTTCCTGTGAAGGTTTATCCGCAGAAGGAGCCTGACAATTACCATTACGGACTTACCTACAACTACAGTAAAGGCGGAATGTACGTTAAGACAGATGCAAAATTAGATCCAGACAGTTATTATTATATTGAAATGCTTAATTACAGTGCCGATGCGCAGGGGCCAGAGAAATATCCGTCGCTTGATGCAAGGGTGAGGTGGTCAAAAAGAGCTGAAAGTTATTCTTCATTGAAAAACGGTTATTATTACGGATATGGATTTGAATATTCATCTCCTGTTGTTTATTGAAGAAGAATTCGCTGTTAAATTTTTGTTGACCCTGGTTTTTTTTATGAATATATGATTCATATATTTTCAATCTTTAATGAAAGAGGTTTCTTATGTATTATGATTTTATGAAATGCTTTAAAGTTTTTTTATGTAGTTTTTTATGCTTTTTTGCTCTCGCTGTTCCAGGCTTTTCATCTGTTATAACTTATAATGATGTAAAATCTTTTAATTTTTGTGACAGTTATGGAGCAGAAGGGCCGATTCTTAAGCTTTTTTTAGGAGATACATTTACATATTCACATTCGCTGCCATCAGATTTCCAAGTACCTTATGATGAAGTATACAGTGCTACTTTATCCATAACAGGCTACCTGATTGACGAAAATGATAATGTTTATATCGGTGATGAAAATTTTGGCGAACTAAATGAGGGTGGAACCATTAGTTATAAATGGGTCTTTGCCGGATTTAAAAAATATGGTTTTATAAAAGTGCGTGTATGGGAACGTGTTTTAGAAGATAATCCTTCTGTAACCAGTTTTGATGTAGCTTCGGTTTTTAATGTATGGGAGTCTGGAAAATTTTTTGATGTTTCCATCAAAAATGATTCTGCGTGGAATTTTTTTGATTTTGGTTTTGTTATCTCACAATCAGTTTTTACTCTTGAATATGAAAATAAAGTTGCTGCCCACGCACCGGAACCATCAACAATGATTCTTTTCGGACTCGGCCTTCTGGGCTTTGGAGTTTTTGCAGGAAAAAGATTCAGAAAAAATTAGTTTTAAGTCAGTAATTTTAAAATCAAAGGCTTTTGGGTTTTCCGAAAGCCTTTTTTTATCTATAATCAGTAAAATTAATTTCTAAAAAGTCACTTAAAACAAAGGTTGAAGAAATTTTCTGCAGTAAATAAAAACAGTTTTTAATTATAAAAATCAGGTGATTAAATGGGTAAAATTCTTGTTACAGGCGGAGCAGGCTATATTGGAAGTCATACCTGTGTTGAGCTTTTAAATTCAGGATATGAAGTTTTAATAA
This sequence comes from Desulfobacteraceae bacterium, assembly GCA_050253255.1. Lineage (GTDB taxonomy): Bacteria > Desulfobacterota > Desulfobacteria > Desulfobacterales > JACKCP01 > JACKCP01. The sequence continues at coordinate 8,182 of JBFWJK010000126.1, forward strand.
TTGATAATCTTGAGAATTCCAGTGAAAAATCAGTAAAAAGAGTTGAACAGATCACGAATAAAAAGCCGGGTTTTATTCGCGGAGATGTAAGAGACGATAAAATACTTGATGAAATTTTTAAAAATCAGGTGATTGATTCAGTGATACATTTTGCCGGATACAAGGCAGTAGGAGAATCAGTTGAATTTCCCCTGAAATATTATGAAAACAATGTGTCCGGCACAATAGTGCTTTTGGAGAAAATGAAGGAACACAATGTAAAAAATATTGTGTTCAGTTCTTCAGCTACAGTCTACGGAGATCCACATGAGGTTCCGATAAAAGAGGATTTTCCCCTGAAGCCGTATAATCCTTACGGAAAAACAAAGAGAATGGTGGAAATGATTCTGGAAGATCTATATGAATCCGACAAGTCATGGAATATAGGGCTTTTAAGGTACTTCAATCCTGTGGGAGCTCATGAAAGCGGTCTTATAGGCGAAGACCCGAGGGGGATTCCAAACAATCTGACTCCATATATTACTCAGGTTGCCGTTGGAAAACTGAAAAAGCTTTCAGTTTTCGGGAATGATTATCCAACAAAAGACGGAACAGGCGTAAGGGATTTTATTCATGTAATAGACCTTGCTCTGGGACACGTCAAAGCCATAGAAAAAATAAGTGTAAAACCCGGGCTTTTTGCTGTAAACCTTGGTACAGGAAAGGGATATTCTGTTCTTGAAGTTGTAAAGGCATTTGAAAAAGCCTGTAAAAAAGAGATTCCTTATTCCATAGAGGCAAGAAGACCGGGAGACATTGCTAAATGTTACGCTGATACAACTCTTGCAAAGGAATTCTTAAACTGGGAAGCAGGATTTGGAATAGAAAAAATGGCGCAAGATGCCTGGAACTGGCAGAAAAATAACCCTGAAGGATACAAAGAAGGCTGATTTATATGGGGCTTGTATATTCAACAGAACACGGGAAAATCTGTCCGGAATGTCAAAAACCTGAATCTGAGTGCAGATGCAGAAAAAAGAAAAAAAAGCCGGCACAGGAACCGGAAATAATCAAAGACGGAATAATAAGGCTTTTAAGACAGACAAAAGGAAGAAAAGGAAAAGGGGTAACCCTTGTGTCCGGTTTTGACAAAAGCGAAGATGAGTTGAAAAAAATAGCAAAAATTCTTAAGCAGAAAAGCGGCTCAGGCGGAACAGTTAAAAGCGGAATTATAGAAATTCAGACTGACAACAGAGAAATATTAAAAAAAGAGCTTGAATCCATGGGCTTTAAGGTTAAAATTTCAGGAGGTTAAAAATGCCCCATATAATTGTTAAAATGTATCCGGGAAGAAGTCTTGAACAAAAAAATGAGTTTGTACAGAAAATTACAGATGAAGCTGTAAAAATACTTGGCTGCTCAAACGATTCTGTTTCAGTTTCAGTTGAGGAAGTTGATCAGTCGAAATGGAAGAAAGAGGTTTTTGATCCGGATATTGATAAAAAAAGGGAAACTCTTTTTAAAAAACCGGGATATACAATGTAGTTTGAAATCGTATTGTTGCATAACAACTGTGATTTTTATGAGGATTTTCACTTAATTTTGAGAAAGGAGAAAGTCATGAAAAAAATAATATTTCTGGCTTTGTTTTGCATCTTGTTTTTTGCATCTTACTCTTACGCAGGGTTTAATTGTATTACTCATGACAGAGGCGTTAAAATAGTCTGGTTTGGAGAAAAGGGCTATCTGGAATTTACAAAGATCAGAAGCCTTACTTCTGATTTCAGGGTTCTTGTTTATGCTGACACTGAATCAAAAGTTCTGTTCTCAGGTCTTCCTTCTGCAAATCAGAGAGTTAATGTTCCAAAAGGTGTAAAGGAAGTGGGGCTTAAAATATCTTCAGGCCAGGGTGAAGTATGTTATTCAAGGGGTAATTAGCTTCAGAACGGATCTGCTGGTTTTATCTTGTTTTGTGCAGTATCTTTATTTGTTTTTACTTCCTGTTTTTCCCAGTGTTTTTTATCTCGTTTCGAAGCTCCAGGTCTCGGCCTACTCGTTCCCAAGCTCCTGCTTGGGAATGCAACTACCTGATATATAAGAATTTTTTTGATTATA
>JBFWJK010000127.1:0-10085 GCA_050253255.1 Desulfobacteraceae bacterium
AATTATCTGAAAAATCACCCTTTGATAAATTTTTTTTTCACTGGAAATAAGTGAAACATAAAAAAAAATGACTCCCCCAGAAAAAATCCAGAAACCTGAGGATAGAGAAAATCTTGCGCCATGATTATTTTTTACAGCCTGTGATGCAAAATCTCCGGCCATGACAAGAAGCGTGTAAAACACAAAAAATACAATTACAAATTTTAAAAATCTGTTTATCAGCTTATCTGATTTAAAAATTACAGGCAAAAGCACAATAAAAAAAATAAAATAATATTTTCCCGCTATTTCTTCAACTGAGACCGGGGCAGATGAAACAATCCTGTTTTGAGCCAGAGAACAAAAACCTGAATTTAAAAGTCCTGAAATCATTATCAGATAAGATGCAAAACAGGGCATTTCAATATTTTTTAATTTTTTAAGCATATTCCTGTTATTTTTTTAAAGTTTCCAGATATTTTTTTGCAACTTCTTCAGGAGGATATCCCATGACTGCAATTTTTGAATTAAGAGCCTGAAGTGTTTCAAGATCAAGACTTAAAAAAACCGGAGAAAGAATTTTCTCAATTTCTGGATATTTAAAAAGAATTTCCTTTCTAACAACGGGACACGGCGCATAAACCGGCTGAACGCTTTTTGTGTCTTTTAGAACATAAAGTCCAAGAGCTTTAAGAGATCCGTCTGTGGAATATGTCATGGAAAAATTAACTCCGTCGGTGTTTAAGGCCGCTGCCTTAAGGCTTACTGCGGTATTTGTTGAAGAAAGAGAAAGAAGGTTTTTTTCATCAAGCTTGAAACCATACACTTCTTCAAAGGCAGGTAGAGCATCAAATCTTGTTATAAAAGAATCGGAAGCCGCAAGTTTTACATGGTTTCCTTTATTTACAAACCGAGCAAAATCTTCCATGGTTTCAATTTTGTGCTTTTCACAAAAATCTTTTCTTCCGGCTATTGCCCACCCGTTACTTGCAGGAGAAGGAGTAAGCCAGACAAGGCTGTTTTTTTCAAGATCAAGTTTTTTTATTGTTTCATAACCTTTTTTAAAATCATTGAAAACCTGCCTGTCTTTTATGTCAAAAAAAAGGGGGCCGTTTCCTGTATATTCAGGATAAATATCAATCTGGCCTGATTTTATTGCAGTCCTTAAAATATTTGTTGTTCCAAGCTGGGTTTTATCAACCACCTCAAATCCATTTTCAATCAAGGCAAATTTTATGAGATTTCCGAGCAGTGATCCTTCACCGTCAATTTTTGACGAAACTGTAATTGTTCCTGACCATGCACACGATGCTGAAAAAACAAAAATTAAAATTAAATAAATAATTTTTTTCATTTTAGCCCTTCCAATATAAAGAATTATTGCCTTTGTATTCTTCCAAGGGAGCAAAAAACTCCAAAAACACTTAAAACAGAAAATAAAATAAAGGAAGTTTTCATACTGAGAAGAAAAATCCCTCTTGTTTCATAGGAGACTTCGGATGTTTTCATCAGAACTGAAAAAAGAAAAGTTATAAGCGTCATGCTGACAAGCATTCCAAACGTTCTCATTGTTGCAACAAGACTTGCAGCAACTCCGTAATATTTTGATTCTACACTGCTCATTACAGCATTCATGTTTGGAGATGAAAAAATTGAAAACCCTGTTCCCATTAAAATAAGAACTGCATAAATTTTTATTACAGGTGTAGCTTCATTTATAAAAGAACATAAAAAAAGTGCAAAGGCACATACTGACATTCCAATTGTTGCAATTTTTGAAGATGAAAACCGATCAGAAAGCTTTCCTGCATAGGGAGACAAAACAGCCTGAACAAGAGGCTGAACTATTAAAACAAAACCTGCGTCTCTTGGAGAAAGTCCTTTCACTTCCTGAAGGTAAAGTGAAAACAAAAAAGTAACCCCAAAAGATGAAGCATAGTTTATCATTGTTGCAAGATTGCTTAATGCAAAAACCCTGTTGTTTTTTAAAAGAGAAACATCAAGAACAGGTGATTTTAAAAATGATTCAAAAATACAAAAACAAATTAATCCGATAATTCCTGATACAAAAAGATAAATTCCCCAGATTTGGGTTTCAATTCTTGCTGCACCAAAAATCATGGCAAAAAGTGAACACATATAAATAAAGCTTCCAAGCCAGTCAAACTTTTCGTTTTCTGCTTCAATCCACTCTCCTTTTAGTTTGAAAAGGCTTAAGTAAAGAGCAATAATCTGAAAAGGAATAACAGCAATAAAAACAAGCCTCCAGTCAATATATGTCACAAAAAGTCCTCCAAGAACAGGCCCGGCCGAAAGTCCTGAATAAACACAGGCAACAATTATTCCCATGGCCTTCCCCCTTTTATCTGGTGGAAAAACAGATGTTAAGATTGCAATACTTGTTGAAACAATAAGAGCAGCTCCTGCCCCTTGAAAAAATCTTGCTGTAATAAAAAACTTCATTGAAGCAGAAAAAGGAATAACACAGGTTGCAACAGCAAAAAGAAAAATTCCAAGGGTATAAACTTTTTTCCTTCCTTTTATGTCAGCCATTCTTCCAACAGGAACAAGAAAAAGGGAAAGCCCAAGAATATATGCAGTTTCAACAAGCCCAAGTTCAAATGCCGACGCACCAAATTCCCTTCCAATGGAAGGAAGAGCAATGCCAACTGCTGACATCATATATGGTGTAAAAAACTGGACTATTGAAACTATAAAAAGTGTTGTTTTAGGGCCTGACTCACTTTTTTTCAAATTTACCCCCGTTATTTTAAAGGCTTTCCGCATTTTTTATTTGGGAAAATAATATTATTATTGTATACTGACAAATCTTTTCTTAAACTTTCAAACATACACTGTTATATGCTTGCCAAACTCACAATATAAAAAAGCATGCCAAAGAAACTGAAATTAATATTTTTTTTAATCACAATTCACATCCTGATGTTTTCTTTATTCAGATGTGCAAATTATATTTACTATTTTGATATATACAGCAGAATTACACCTGCTGACACCTTTTATGCATTTCTTGACGGAATCAGATTTGATTTTTCAATTTTTTTTACATTTTCAGGTATTTTTTTACTTCTGATACTTCTGCCGTTAAAAAAAAACATAATCCAGAAAACAGCGGCATTTTTTATAATTGTACTGCTCAATATCTATTTCATACTGCTTTCAGCCGACCTCATTTTTTTCGAACACGTAAAAAGGCATCTGTCCGATGAAATACTTCTTATCGGCAATGATCTTTTTTCTTTGTTGATTATTTAAAAGGAAATTATACTTTTTATCTGATAGCGGCAGCACTTCTTACAGTAAATGTGTATCTCATCAAAAAGATTTTTTTATGGATAGACACTTTTTTTAAAACCTGCAGCAGCAGGAGCAGACAGAACACTGCATTAAACACAGGCTCAATTGTTTTGTTTATTGCTGTTTCAGTTTTTTTTATCAGAGGAACTCCAACCGGTACCCCTATAAATATAATCGATGCCTTTACAAAAGGATCAAACGAATACGGAAATCTGGTTCTGAATGGTGTATTTACCGCCTATCATTCATCAAGGGTACACAATCCGTACTTAAAAAAACACCTGTCAGATGAAAAGGCTTTTATAAAAGCATCGGATTATTTGATCGAAGACTATGAGTACAGACCTTTCAAGGAATATCCTCTCACCAGAAAACTGAAGGATTCAGAGAAAAGAGAACCAAAAGATTTCAATATTGTAATTATACTTCTTGAAAGCTGGGGCGTTGAGTTTATAGATTCATTTTCAAACAAAAACTATAAAGTCACTCCAAATCTTGACAGAATTTATAAAGACTCACTTGTATTCGATAATTTTTATGCAAACGGCCAGAGAAGCATTTTCGGAATAACATCGGTACTTTTATCTGTACCTCAAATTCAGGGTCTTCCATATCTCGGCCAGGGACTTGAGGTATCGAATATATTCAGAGCCGCAAATCATTTCAACTCCAGAGGTTACAGGACAATAGCCGTACAGTCTTCTTCAAGAAGATCTTACAGAGTTTCATCAATAGCGATGGCTCTGGGGTTTAAGGAATTTTACGGAATGCAGGATATTCCCAGTGTCTATCCCTATTCTACCGATGAGACTCCCAATTTCGGATGGGACTATGATACATTTGAATTTTTGTTCAACAAACTTGATTCAGGACAAAAACCTTTTTTCTCATTTATATTCACAGGAACAACTCATTCAAAATTCATCCTTCCTGATAAAAAATTCGAAAAATATCCACATGACCCATACAAGCTCAACGGATATCTCAACACACTTTTTTACAGTGATTATTCACTCGGTAACTTCCTCGAAAAAGCCAGGCAAACAGTCTGGTTTAAAAATACGATATTTTTTATAACAGCAGATCATACAAACGGGAAATCGCCCGGAAACGGCATCAGGGACACATTCGGGATACCTCTTCTTATTTATGCACCGGGAATAATCGAACCTGGTGTATCGCACAAACTCGGATCTCAGGTGGACATAATGCCGACAATACTCGACATCACAGGCTCTGACACCTCATTTGCAGGTATTGGCAAATCATTACTGAGAAAGTCTGACAAAAGATTTGCATTCCTGAACAAAGGAAGAGTTACATCATTTTTAACCGATGAGGGAAGAATAGATATTGCCGGCAGCAAAGTTGTATCATCTTCCATACAAGATCAGAATAAAGTCGGGCTTTTAAAGGAAAACTTCTTTGCACTTGACCAGTCTCTCTATCAGAGTATCAAGGACAACAAATTCTTTAAACCCGATCAAAACTAAATTTCATTTAACCTTAAGGGTTTTAAGCAGATCTCTGGAACCTGAATTTATTTTTTCAAGTTCAGACCATAAAGATTCTATTTCCGGAAGAAGCTGCCAGTTCTCCGGGGGAGAAGTTATTTTTTGAGAGCCGCCTATCAGTTTGTAGAAATGCACAGTGCACCCCCTGTACTCTTCCTGATCATGACTCCACCTTGTATACTGTCCCGGAAAAATTCCAGCAAGTTTCCAGCCCCATACCTTCAGACATAAATACTGGGAAATATCATGCCATGTCTCACAGAATGCCGAAAGGTATTCTGCCCCGGAATAATCCTCAATATCCTTAAGATAATATAGGACCATGGGAACAAGCTTGTCTCCGGCACTCCCTTTTCTGTAGTCAGGATGAATACCTCCAAGCGAGAACTCGATCTGAAGGTTTGCATCATCTTTTCTGTAAAGAGCAGCACCTGCAGGTTGATTGTCTTTTTCCATGTCAAAGACAATTACCATGCAAAACTGACTGGATTGTGAATCTGCTTCATAATTTTCGTTTAAAAGAACCTTATCACTATACTCCTCAGGATAAAAAATCCATGAGTACTGCTCTGAAGAACCGTAAAGTTCAGGATATGATCTCCTCCAGAGAAGAGAAGCTTTTTCAAAATCTTTTTCAGAAACAAATTTTGCGTAAAATCTTGAATCAAACGGATGGTTTTCCAGATTGGGCCATATTACCTTTTTGTCTTTAATCTTTCTTGTTTCAATATTCTTTGTCATATTTCTGTAAGATTTGATGTCTGACATATCAAGGGTTTTCATTAAGGCCTCCTGATAAGAAAAAAAGAAAGGAATCGTTTAGGAAATTAACTGATGATAAGCAATTATACCAAAAAAGATATGCACGAAAAAGGATTATATCGATCCGGCGGCCATTATAAAAAAAGACCGCCGGAAAACTTATCAGACAGAAGCTGAGTTCGGGATCATAATCCAGATTCCGCAGGGGCATGCTCCGGCACAGAAACCGCACCCTATGCATTTATCTGGATCTGCAATGTATTCAAAAGAATCATCTTCTTTCTCAACCCTTGAAACTGCTCCTCTTGGACATACTGTAACGCATATTGAACAATCCCTGCAGGTTCCGCATGAAGCACACTGGTCTCCGCAGTCCTTCACACCTGAATACCCTGTTTTTCTCGGATCAAAATATGCAAGTGAAACCCTTGAGGTATCGATTACCTCTCTGATGTCTTCATCAGGATCAATACCAAGGCTGTCGGAATCTATTGCCTCTGCCGCCCTTCTGGCAGCTCCTATTGCATCTGTCAGAAGTCCTGGTTTTATGACATCACCTGCTGCAAAAACCTTGAAATCCGAGGTTCTTCCAGATTTGTCAGTTTTAATGAAGCCTCTCTCTGTTTCAATATTATCAGACAGGAATGAAAGATCTGTTTCATCTCCTATAGCTGCAACAACAACATCTGCATCAAGAAGCTCTCCGCTTTCCAGCAAAACACCTTTTTCAGTAATCTCCTTTGTAAAGCAGGGCCATTTGAAAACTGCACCGGCTTTTTCAGCTTCTTCCCTTTCAACCCCAAATGCAGCCGGCTTCTGGATATCAATAATTGTAACGTTTGAAGCCCCAAGCCTTTTTGCCTCAGTTGCAACATCGCATCCAACGTTTCCGCCGCCTATAACTACAACATTTTCACCAGGGTTAATTTCCTGATTTTTGGACTGTCTTAAAAATTCAAGAGAAGAGATTATTCTTTCACCGCCCTTTACTGCAGGAATTCTGGGCTTGACTGTACCTGAAGCAATTATTACATAATCGTAATCCGCCTTTAATTCCTCGAAAGCCTTTTTGTCTATTCTTTTTTCAACCTGAACATGAGGTATGAATTTTTTAACCCTTAAAAGCTCTGCCTCAAGAACATCTTTTGGTATTCTCGAGTTAGGGATAACAGAAGAGATTTTTCCTCCAAGTTCTTTTTCCAGATCAAAAACAATTGCATCATGACCTTTCATTCGAAGCTGCCATGCTGCAGAAATACCTCCGGGGCCTCCTCCAATCACGGCAATTTTTTTATGATCTTTTTTAAGCTCTGCAGAGGGTGCCTGTGCTGAAACTGAAGCTTTTCCAAGCTCTTTGATATCTACAGCAGGAAGTGAGTTTATTTTTTTAGTACATACTTCCATGCAGAGATTAGGACAGAGATAACCGCATACAGCTGCAGGAAATGGGGTATAGGCCAATGCAAGTTCAACAGCCTCTTCCATTTTCCCTTCACGTATAAGTCTCCATCTCTCCTGTACAGGAATTCCTGAAGGACAGGCTCCCTGACATGGTGCAATATATTTTCTGTTTTCCCATGAAGGTACAAACCGTCTCCATTCACCTGTTGCAATAACAGGTATGGGAGTTCTGTCAACTTCTGCAAGATCTCCGATAAGACCGCCTTTTCCAAGCTCCCTGTCCCAGACATGTTCAATGAAATGCTTCATTGAGCGCCTGGCTGTACCTTTTTTTTCTGTGGGACTTTTGGCTTCAACAACCTGCCACTCGTCTTTTTTTGAAAGCTCTTCAAAGGCTTCCTTTTTATCAGTTTTTTCAAGAAAGATTTTTAAGTTTTCCTCGAGCCATTCCCATTCTCTGTCATTTACATTTCTGAGTTTGGCATCGCCGGATGAATAACCCTTGATTTTACCCCTGAAAAAAACCTTTCCTCCAACCATTCCAACAAGGGGACGGTAACCAAGAATATTTTCTTCATCCTGAGGATTATAACCGCAGATTACAGCTTTTCCGCCTGCCATGAACTCACCGAAATAGTCTCCTGCAGAACCTAAGACCCAAAGCTCAGGCGGTTCAAATCTCGGGTTATGCTTGGTCATTGTCATGCCTCTTGAGCCTATGCTTCCGGCTATCATGACCTTTCCCTGGGCCATGGCATTGCAGACACCGTTTCCTGCATTTCCCTTTACAACAATTTCAGCCCCTGCATTAAGCCAGCCCACATCATCCGATGCAGGGCCGTTTACCTCTATATATGTATTTGGAAAGCCGAAACACCCGACTCTCTGACCGCTGCTTCCAAAAATCTGAACATTGATCTTTCCAGAACCTGCCTTCCAGAGCCTTCCGCCTATTGCATGCTGTCCTGATGCATAAATTCTTAAATTTCTTTCACCCGCTTCAACAGCATTTTGTATATTTTCTTCAAGGACACGGGATTCTAATCTTACTCCTGATTCATCCTCGCCTTTAATTATAAAATAGTTATCCGAACTCATTTTTATCTCCCAAATTATCAAGCTTTAAACAACATACTGAATACCAAGACGCTTTGCTGCGGCTTCATCATCAATTCCAAGTGCGTCCGACATTCCTATCGGAAGGGTTGTTGATCTTCCAAGGGGTGCAAGAATCTTTCTAAGCTCAACATCAAATGAAACATACATGTCAACAAGCCTTTCAGCCACTTTTTCAGGATCGAGTCTCCTGTACAGCCTTGGGTCCTGGGAGGTTATGCCTTTTGGACACTGGCCTATGTTGCATATATTGCATCTGTCTGTTTCCGAACCAAGACATCCCGCTGCCGCCTGCATTGCATATTTACCAATCTGAATACCGCTTGCACCAAGCATGATAAGGGATGCTGCATTTGCCGCCAGGTTTCCATTTTTACCAACGCCTCCTCCTGCAAAAAGAGGAATTTCATTCTGTTTTCCAACCTTTACAAGGTTTGAATAACAGTCTCTTATGCTTGATGCTATTGGATGGCCCATATGATTCATTGAAACATCAAAGGCAGCTCCGGTTCCTCCGTCTTCTCCATCTATTGCAAGACCTCCTGCATAAGGATTTCTTGTAAGGTTGTTCATTACTGCAAGAGCTGTTGAAGTTGCTGAAATTTTTGGATATACAGGAACCCTGAATCCCCAGGCCATGGAAAGGGACTGGATCATTTTTGCAACTGCCTCTTCAATTGAATATTTTGTCTGATGTGTGGGAGGCGAGGGAAGACTTATTCTTTCCGGAACCCCCCTGATCTGGGAAATAAGCCTGTTTACCTTGTGCCACATTAAAAGGCCTCCGTCTCCGGGTTTTGCACCCTGACCGTATTTTATTTCTATGGCGCACGGGTCAACCTTCATTTCAGGAATGGCATGGATAATTTCATCCCATCCAAAATATCCGCTGGCAATCTGTAAAATAACATACTGAAGAAACCTTGATCTTAAAAGCCTTGGAGGGCATCCGCCTTCTCCTGTACACATTCTTACAGGCATGCCAAGCTCTTCATTAAGATAAGCAACCCCCATCTGAAGGCCTTCCCACATTGGAGGTGAAAGTGCTCCAAAACTCATTCCGCCTATAATTAATGGATAAATTTCCCTTACCGGAGGCATCCATCCGTTTTTCTTCTGAAAATCTATCGATTTTTCCGGAGGAAGAATTCTTCCAAGAAGAGTTCTTACTTCAAATTCATGTCTTCCGGCGTCAAGGGCCGGGTCTGTAAGCATTGAAATTCTCATGAATTTGATTCTGTCAAGAATCCCCGCAACCTGATTTCTTCGGCCTCCTCTTTTTCTTGGAACGCCTCCGATATTCGAATGATATCTCAGTTTGTCTGGTTCATCTGTATGCATTGGAATTATTGCTTCATTTGGACAGACAAGGGTACACATTGCACATCCTATGCATGCATTTGCAGGATCTGTCTTCTGTGAAATTCCGTAATACACTGAAGGACTTGATTCATTTGCACTTGAATTAAAAAGATCAACCTTTATTTCTCTTTTTCTGAAAACACTTAGTTCTATAGCTTTTACCGGACATACAGAAGTGCACTGCCCGCAAAGTGTGCACTTGTCTTTATTCCAGTCTATCTGCCACGGCAGATCCTTTCTGCTTAATTTTGAAGGACTAATTGGTCTGTCTGCCTGCATATTTTAACCTCCTGACGGTTTTTATCTACTATTGCTGTATCAAGGTGCATGGGTTGAAAATCTTTTGATTTGTCCCTTTCAGGGATTGCAGAATCAAGCCCGCAAAGTTCTGAAGAAAAAGCAAAAATTCCTTTTCTTCCGCCGACAACACCCGGCCTTAATTTTTTTCTGTCCTGAACCATAAACATTGTGCTGTCGGGCAGCGAGCCTATTACACAGTTTGGGCCGTCAATTATAAGTCTTCTGCAAGTCTGTTTTAAATGTCTCAAAAAATCTCTGTCCAAATGATCTTTCATGTCATCATCACTTAAAGGGGTGATAATGTGCTTATATGCATCCAGTCCAAGGCCGAGC
>JBFWJK010000128.1:0-10062 GCA_050253255.1 Desulfobacteraceae bacterium
TTGAATTTGAAGACCCGTAAGAAGAAAAGGAATTTGAAAGAAAAAATATAAACAATATTGCCATTGATTCAGAAGGATACTAAACTTTTCTTACAACCTCTGAATGGCAGCTCGGCTTTATAAAGGAAAAATGGCCAAAGGTTAAGTTTTTAAAAACAAGAGAACACGATTGATACTCAACCGCAGATAAATATCATTCAAAATGATGATCTGCGGCTCTTCAGAATAAAGAAAATGCAAAATTGCCGTATCAGATAATATTTTTTTATTTTGTGTTTAAAATTATATGATCTGAATTTAATTTATGATATCTTGATCGTCCCCTGACAGAATTTAAATTTTTATTTTCATGAGGCTAAAAATGACAAGCACAGGATACAGAGAAATACCATATAACTATACTTCAGCAGATGATGAACAGATTGTATCAAGAATTCTTGGAGAAGACACCTGGCAGATACTTGAAAAACTGAGAGCCCAGAGAGTTACTGGAAGATCCGCACGCCTTCTCATGAGATTTATCGGAGACATCTTTATACTCAAAAGAAACCCCTTTGTTTTTCAGGAACTTGTAGAGTCTTCAAGAAGAAGAAAAGAATATTTTAAAAAAAGCGAAGATGAACTTTCGGTGATTGAATCAGCAGCATTGAATAACGAAGTTATTCCTGTTGTTAAAAAATGCAGGCAGGTTCTTGAAAATATTAAAAAAGAAATAAACGAAGTTAAAAAAAAGAGAAAAGAAATATTAAAAATACTTGGTGAGATTGCGGGGAAAGACAATGTATATTTTGATCCTTTCACACTGAACAGCCATGCAACAGATGCCACAGACTGGAGAATGTGTCTGCCCTGGGCTGTTGTCCGCCCCTATCACGAAGACCAGGTGCCAAAGCTCCTAAAAGCAATAGAAACCCTTGAAATGCATGTAATTCCAAGGGGTGCGGGCACAGGTCTTACAGGAGGTGCAGTTCCTTTGAAGGAAAACTGCATAATGATAAATACTGAAAAACTTGCAAGAATTCACGGAATTGAAAAAAGAGAGTTCACAGACGACAGCGGCCAGACGAAAGAGATGTCGGTACTGAAAGCGGATGCAGGAGTAATCACAGACCAGGCCATGAAATTTGCGGAAAAAAACAGTCTTGTTTTTGCAACTGATCCTACAAGCTCATGGGCATGCACTCTCGGCGGAAATATAAGCGAAAATGCCGGAGGAAAAAAGGCAGTTTTATGGGGAACATGCATAGACAATGTTCTTGACTTCAAAGTGGCTATGCCCGGAGGTTTTTTTGTTCTTGTCGAAAGAACGGATCACCGCATGAGAAAAATCATGCCCCAGGATATAGTCACCTTCAAGGTAACAAATCTTTCAACAAATCAGTCTGAAGAAATAAAGCTGCTTGGAAGTGAAATAAGAAAGCCCGGCCTGTGGAAGGATATTACAAACAAGACTCTTAACGGAGTCCCAGGGCTTCAAAAGGAAGGCTGCGACGGGATAATCACATCTGCATCCTTCATTCTCTATGAAGACTATAAATTCAAAACAACATGCTGCCTTGAGTTTTTCGGGGAAAGTATGGATGAAGCAAGCCTTGTAATTTCTGAGCTTTCAAAACTGTTTGAAGACAGGACAAAAGAAACTCTGATGGCTTTGGAGCATTTTGATGATGAATACATAAAAGCCATAAACTACAAGGTCAAAGCCCCCAAAAGTGAAATTCCCAAAGCGGTTCTTCTTATAGATATTGTAGGAAATACAGAAGAAGAGCTTGATAAGGGGAAACAGAAGCTTTCAGATCTTCTTGCAAACTATGAAAACACAGAAATTTTTTTTGCTGCCGACAAAAAGGAAGCAGACAGATTCTGGGGCGACAGAAAAAAATTCGGAGCAATCGCTGCAAGGACAAATGCCTTTAAACTCAATGAAGATATTGTTCTTCCTATCCATGCCCTTGCAGATTTTGCAAGATATGTTGACGAATACAACAGAGAAGAAAACCGACACAGCCAGAAGCAGGTGGTAAAGACACTTGCAGGCTATATAAAGACTATCCAGATAAAACTTGAAAACAGAGACTGGATGGACTCAAAATTTCCCGAACTTGAAAAAATTGCCGGTGAAACAATTGACAATCTTGACAAAGCTTCAAATGACGACCTTGAGCACGAAAAATTTCTGTCCGAATTCATGGAAAAGCTTTTCAATCTCTTTACGGGCGACCGTGAAATAAGAGACTCAATTGAAAAGGTAAAAAAGGAGACAAGGGACAAGAGAATAATAATTGCAACCCATATGCATGCAGGCGACGGAAACAACCATGTAAACATTCCTGTTTTTTCAAACGATGTTGAAATGATGGCAAGGGCTCACAAAACCGCGGATGACATAATGGAGAAAACTGTTTCACTAGGTGGTGTTGTAAGCGGTGAGCATGGAATCGGAATAACAAAAATCAAGCATATGGATAAAGATGAAATAAAAAGGCTTGATGAGTACAGAAAAAAATCTGATCCAAAGGGGATAATGAACCCCGGAAAACTTTCAGACCAGTCTGTGCACAGGAAAGTATTTACTCCGTCCTTCAATCTTCTGGGGCTTGAAGCCGCAATTTTACAGTACGGTTCGCTCAAAACCCTTGCTGAAAAAATTTCCACATGTGTAAGGTGCTGCAAATGCAAACCTGTATGCTGTGTTTTTTACCCATACAAAAACATGTTCTATCACCCAAGGAATAAAAACCTGGCAATCGCTGCTATTATTGAAGCAATTTTATACGATGCCCAGAGAACCCACACAGGATCAAAATTTAATGTTCTGAGCTATCTCGAAGAAATTGCGGACCACTGCACCATATGCCACAAGTGTCAGCCTCCCTGCCCTGTAAATATTGACACAGGAGAGGTAACAATACTTGAAAGAGAGATTCTTACTTCATTAAAATACAAGCATACTCCCCTTGGAACCAAAGCGGTTTTGAAATACCTGAAATCAAACAACCAGCCTCTGAATAAGATTTTCAAAAACGCAGTTCTGAGACCCGGAATAAAAGTTCAAAACCTTTCCAAAAAAGGGCTTGACTATATCGAAGGTAAAATGCCTTTGAAAATCAAAGACTTTGAAATTGATCCGCTGAACAACGAATTTATAAAAAACACAAAAACATACCAGGTGCTGAAGTCTGCGGCAACTGAGCCTTCAAAGGAATCAATAAGAGATTTTCTGCCCTACTGCATGGATAACCAGGCAGTTATAATCAACCCTCCCCTTGAAACGGAATCAACTGTATTCTATTTTCCGGGATGCGGTTCTGAAAGGCTGTTTGGTACAATTTCAATGGCATCTCTTTATATTCTTTTAAAGGCGGGAAAAAGAGTGATACTTCCTCCGCCATATCTTTGCTGCGGATTCCCGGCAAATGTCAATGCAAGAACCCTTGATTTCAGTGCCATAAGCCTGAGAAATACCATTATTTTCAACCAGATGAATGAAATGCTCAGATATCTCAGATTTGATGCTTGCGTAGTAAGCTGCGGAACATGCATGGAGGCTCTGAGAAAAACCGATATTGAAAAAATATTTGATACTCAGATCAAAGACGTAAGCATGTATGTGCTTCAAAACGGATTTGAAGGGCTAAAGCTTCCAAAGGCTCTTTACCACAAGCCCTGCCATGATTCCACCGAAGGAGCGGCTCTGGAAAACATCAGAAAAATAAGTGACGAAGAGATTATTCTTACCGATGCCTGCTGTTCTGAAGCCGGCACAATGTCAATATCAAGACCTGACATTACCAATGCCATGCTTGCAAAAAAGAAAAATGAACTGTTGCATCTTAAAGGGAGCTTCACATACGACAAGGATCTTACAGTATATACAAACTGCCCGTCCTGTATCCAGGGACTGTCGAGAAACAAGGAGACCGGATTTACTCCTGTTCATCTTGCCGAGGCAATAGCCGAAGCCCTTGGCGGAACCGAATGGAAAGAATCCCTGAAAAGAATGTGTGAATTTGCGGAAACAGTAAACTTCTAGAATAAAATAATCCAGGGCGGCTTCAAACAGGCCGCCCTGGACATCTTTCAAATACGAAAAATAAAAATTTTTTAATTAAATGTTTAAAAAACCATCAGTAATCCTCAAATAACCTATTGACACCAAACAACTTAAATTTTAACCTTAAACAGAATTTTAAGTCATCAATGTCTTGAAATCTGCTGCTTTTAATAATTAATGAATAAAGACAGAAAAATGAAAAATAAATACTTGCTGCTCTCTTTTCTTGTTCTTATCTGCCTGTCCCAGGGATGCTCCAAAAAGGAATCTGAAATCACAACACCTTTTTTCACATCTTTTCCAATAACTCAAAGACTGATTGACTCAAAAACTGTTTCTTTTGATTTAAAAATATATTTTGACTCAAATGTTCAGCTCTCACATGCTCTCAACCACAGGGATACTTTTTATCATGCGGTTTCAATGACAATGCAGAAATACTCCCTTGATCAGATAAAAGGAAAAAAACTTAAAATACTGGTTCATGACATCCTGAACCAGGTTTTCAGAGGTCATGCCGTTAATTTTGAAATATTAAATCTAAAGTACTGACCAAATCTTAATAATCTTCCAAATAAAAGGTTGCCACATGAAAAAAATCAAAGTTTTAAGAGCAATCATTGCAATTGCAGTTCTGGTTTCAGTTTTCGGGTGCGCCAGCGGTTATAAAACAAAAATGAGATATGACGGAATTCTGTCAAGCGGGGAATTCATTGAAATTTCATTCTATTTCTATTTTACTGACCAGACAGCCTCTGAAAAAGCTCTGGAAAGAAATGACAAATTCATCCATGCTCTTAATCTCATGTTCAATTCATATAAAAAATCACAGCTTTCTGAGCCGAGAATAAACAATATTTTAAAAAAAAGCGGAAATATGATATTTGACAATTCAGTTTTGGATGTGGAAATAAAATCAATTAAATACAGGGACTGAAATGTCAAAGAACAAGCAATCTAAAAGTAAATCGGAAGAAATGAGGGAAAGAAAAGAGGCTTTTCAGGCTCTTCCCAAGACAATAAGGGAAAAACTCACAGATGAGGAAGTAAACGCATTCCTTCATAAAGAAACCTGGCCTGAATCTCTTTTTGATAAACTCGCAGACTTTATTTATCCGCCTGATAAATAAAAAAAGAAACCGGAACCTGCCCTAACCGGTTCCGGTAATTCAAAAATAAATTTTACTTTCCGGTGTAGTTCCCAATCCTTTTTACAGCGTCTTCAATCTGCAGGTCATCAAGTTCAAAAGGTTTGCCGCATGATAAAGAAATAACATAAACCTTTGCCGCAAACTCAATATACTGGGCCGTTGAATAGGCTTGCTTCAATGTTTTCCCAACACTTAAAAGCCCGTGATTTGCCATTAATACAGCATTAAATTCACCAATTGAAGAACAAATGTTGTCTGCAAGCTCATCTGTTCCAAACCCTGCATATTCAGCTACAGGGACTTTTTTTCCCGCAGATGCAACAAGATAATGAACAGGAGGAAGCTCCTTTTTCAGGCATGCAAGAACACATGCATAAGTGCTGTGGGTATGAACTATGCTTTTCACATCGGGTCTTGTTCTGTAAATCTTTGCATGAAAACCTTTTTCCGATGAAGGAGGCTTTCCTTTTCCAAAAAAATTACCGTTTGAATCCAGCTCTGAAATATCGTCTGGCAAAAGGCTTTCATACTCAACTCCGCTCGGGGTAATATAAATTTTATTGTCGTGAAGAACACTTATATTCCCTCCGGTACCTGAAGTAAGACCGTCTTTCTGCATTTTAAGGCAGTATCTGACTATCTGATTTTTAATATCTTTATTCATTTTCAGCCATCAAGTATTTTCAAAAGTTCTTTTTTAAGTAAAATATTATCTTCATGGGTTTTAAAGGAAAACCTTATATAATCCGAGCCAAGTCCAATAATATTTGAACAGTCCCTTATGACAATTCCTTTTTCCAGAAGAGCTTCAAAAATCTTATTTGAGTTTTTTTCACTTTTTTTAAGTTTTGCAAGGGTATAAATATTGTTTTCATTAATAAAATCAAGATGTTTTCTTAACGACAAATCACTTAGAAAAAATTCTTTTTCATTTTCAATAAAACCCCAGGTTTTTTTAAGAAATTTTTTTGTCATTTCAATATTTTCTTTAAGATAAGAACATACTCCCGATGCGACAGCATTCACCTTCCAGGGCAGATCATATATTTTTGGGTCGGAAGAAGAAGGAAGAATCAGAAATCCAAGCCTTAATCCGGGAAGAGTAAAAATTTTTGAAAAAGACAAAAGCACATAGAGATTATCCAAATCTTCATGTGCAAGGGTTGTTTTATAAAACTCCTTTTCAAAGGGGAGATATGTTTCATCTATTACAAAAAAAGTTTTTCTGTTTTTTTTTATTAAATCGATAAGTAAATTTTTATCTGTAAGGCTTCCTGTCGGGTTGTTTGGGTTGCAGATAAAAACCATTTGAAAATTTTTTACTTTTTTCTCAAGAAGATCCCAGTTGCCGGTAAAGTCTTTTTCTTTATCGAGAAAAATATATTCTGTCCCGATATTTCTGATTGCGCACGCTTTTTCGTAATCTGAATATGTAGGTCCTGCAATCAAAACATTTTCAGGTTTCAATGTTTCAGGAAGTCTGTGTATAAATTCAGTTGTTCCGCTCCCTGGCACAATTCTTTTCCTGTCTGTTCCTGTAAGATCTGAAATAAATGATTTTGCAGCGGCAGAGTCGTACTCCGGCAGAAGTACAAGTTCTTTTATATTCTGATTCAGATATTCAAGAAGGCCTTCAGGCGGGCCAAGAGGATTTATGTTTGAACTGAAATCTTTCAGATCTGAAATATCTTTTCCTGTTGAAGCCGAAAGCTCCTTTAAATTTCCACCGTGTACAAGAACACTCATTTTGCCCCCTCTTATCATGGCTTAAATCTTTTAAAACAATATAACCAGAAATTTGTTTAAAACCAGATTTTTTTAAAGGAAAGCAAAAATTAAATCCCGTTTAATATTGCAAAAAAATGAAAAGTACTTCCAGACATTACAAAAAGGTGCCAGATTCCGTGATTGAATTTCAGTTTGTCCCAGGCAAAAAATATAACTCCCGATGTATAAAGAACTCCTCCAAGAACAAGATAAACAAGCGCCTCTGTTGAAAGAGCTTTAATGACTTTGTTCATTGCAAAAATACAGGTCCAGCCCATCATGATATAAAGAGCGGATGAAATTCTGGAAATCCTTGACATGCATGTAAATTTAAAAATTATCCCTGCAACAGCCATTGTCCATACAGCTGAAAACATTACCCAGCCGGCTGTTCCTTTTATGAAGACAAGGCTGAAAGGGGTATAGGTCCCGGCAATCAAAACATAAATTGCACTGTGGTCAAGTTTTTGAAAAAACCGTTTCAGTTTAATGTTTGAAAACGAATGATAAAGCGTTGAGCATGAATAAAGAAGAATAAGAGACGCTCCGAAAATACTGCAGGTAACTATATGGAGAGCATTTCCATACATAGACGCATAAAACACCAGAACTGCAAGTCCTGCAATGCTTAAAACGGTTCCGATTCCGTGGGTTATGGAGTTGAAAATTTCTTCTCCGGGAGTGTATTCACAGCAGACTTTATCTTTCATCAAAACTCCATGATTAAAATTTTAAGTTGTAGAATTTATATCATAAAGTTTTAAATGCCATGGTAAATCTTTTGTAAAATCATCACAAAAAAATTATTTATTCATTTTTTTACACTTACCTGACCAAATTTTTATATCAAGCCTTACAATTTCTGTCCGATCGAATGATTTTTCTGCATATTTAAGGCCCGTATCTTTATGATCCGGACAATATTTATCAAGAATAAGTTCAAGAGCTTTCATTTTTTCACTGGAAGATAAATTTCTTTCTGCAGTACAGTCTAAAACAATACTTTCATATTCTGTGGTAAATCTGTTTTGAATGACCCTTGTGTTTCCGACAACACAAAAGCTTACTGTCTGGCATGAATCAATAAAGATCAGTTTTTTTCCCTGGAGAGCGCAATGAAAATAAATTGCATCTTTTCCATCAAAAACAAAATTTATGGGAATTCCATAAGGCTGATTTTTTTCATCAACCATGGAAAGAACACCGTACTCAGCCTGAAAAAGAAGCTCCAAGGCTCTTTTTTCCTCAAGGACTCTGTCCTGTCTTGAAACTTTATCATTTAAATATATCATTATTAAATCCTGTTCTAAATTTCACTGAATTATCACCATATCAGAAAAACCAAATTTCTTGTTTTCGCAGATCAAACTCTCCTCTAACTTTTTGCAATTGAATTATATACGTTCTTTATGTAAAGTTTTCAAAAAGATTATATTTATGACAATTTCTGAAAACTCAATAATAAAAGCCTCAAATGAAAACAATTGCCCAGTATTTAAGACTTATTCTTTTCCTTGCGGGAATTCTTGCAGGTATCCAGATTCCAAATTTTATGGACACCTACCACAAAAGTCTTATTGCACATCTTAATGAATCAGATAAAAGCCTGAGCCCTTTTAAACAGGACGCAGACAGATATTTTAGGGGAAACCTGGAGGCTCTTATAAATCACTATAAATCAGACAAAGACCCTGTTTTTACAGAAGGAGGAAAAAGTATTGAATTTATTTATCAAAGAAATATTTTGCTGAAAAAAGCTCTTTTAAATTTTAACAAAAGCTTTTTAAGCGGCATTATCCATACTTTTATAAAACCTGTTGAAGATATAAAAAAAGAAGTGATAAAAAATTACTCCTATACAGTAAAACTGGATAAAAAATCGATAATTGCCGGACTTTTATCAGGAACTTTTCTGGCAGGAATTCCCGAATTTCTTTTTGTGATATTAACTGGAATTTTAAGGCGAAAAACAAAAACTGCAGGCACGTGAATCTTTATTAAACTGATAACCACCCTGATACAAAACTTTTGTTCAGCATACTAAAACAGATGCGGAATAAATAAGTAAAAATTTAAAACCTGCTTTTAATCCACCTCAAAACAAAGCCTATTACAGGAAGACGTTCAAAAACAAGACTTGAATCCCAGTAATCCTGATGAAAAACAATCATCCCTTTTTCATCAAATCTTAAATGCGACATTCCAGGAGCCTTAATAAGCTCGTCCTTTTTTCTTTCAAGTCTTAAATACATTGTCCATCTTACGTAATACTCGCCTTTGTCAACTGCAACATCATGAATATCAAATCTGCATTCATGAACAGTTTTGGCACTTTTAAGAAAATAATCCTTAATATCCTTTATTCCTGTTACTTCCTTGTATCCGTCCCTGAAATAGGCATTTTTCGAATATATTTTTTCAATATTTTTATCTATTACTTCATATGAAAAGACCTTATAGAAATTTTTAAAATCATCAATCGCCTTTTGTTCTTCCTTTGAGCCTTCAACAAGAGTTTCATTTTTCATTGGACTGGTTTTTTCAATATATTTGTCATATTCCATATTGTAGTCTCCGTTATTGTTTTTTGCAGAAGAACAGCCTGAAATAAAAACCAATAAAATTATCATTAATATTTTTTTATTTTTCACCAAAAAAACTCCTCTCAGAATTACCTGAATTCAAACGCCCGCCAAGTTTCATATTTAAAATATAATGAGCTTGATTCATTCAGAATATGTTAATTTAAAAATATGAAACGCTCAACTTATGAATTAATAAGAGCCTTATTATAAGGCCTTGTCAAAACAATCTGAATGTTCTGAGCTCCCCTAGCTTCAAAAATTGCCTCACAGGAATTAAGATAAAACTTCCATTTTCTCATGAAAATATCATCAAATCCAAGGGCCTTTATTTTCTCTTTATTTTTAGAAAAATTTTCATCCCATTGTCTTAAGGTTTTTGCATAATGGGGGCCGATATTTTCAAGATTTTCAATTACAAGTTTTGTTTTAGATGAAAGCCTTTTTGATATTTCTGTAAGGGAAAGAAGATGTCCTCCCGGAAAAATATGCTTTTGTATCCAGTCGT
>JBFWJK010000129.1:0-10049 GCA_050253255.1 Desulfobacteraceae bacterium
AGATTTCAGAAAAATAAATCCTGTTGCTGTCTTTGCCAATGAAATTGAGCCCATAATTGTTCTTGGCCCTCATCTTGAAAGGCTTTCAAGAGAATCATCCACTGATATAAGAAGGCGTGTTGTGGCCCATATTCTGAAAAAACATTCAGACAGTTTTAAAAACGACTTCAGAATTTATGCAGGCGCAGAAAAAAACTGCATTCCTGATGAAAACTCGGGAATGCCGAAGCTTGTATTTAAAAGGGAAAACAAAAACAGCATAGTCCTTATGCATGGATACCTTTCATCTCCTGAAGAAATGAAAAGCCTTGGGATGTATCTGAGTGAAAATGGGTTTAATATTTATTATTTAAGATTTCCGGGGCATGGAACCTCACATGAAAATCTTGAAAATATCAGATACGAAGATTTTATTTATGCGGCAGAAGAGGCGGTGGTTCTTTTAAACCTTTTGTCTGAAAATGTTTTTTTATGCGGAATTTCAATTGGTGCAGCTGCTGCATCGATTCTGTCATCAAGGCTTGATCTTATAAAAAAGACAGTTCTTTTAAGTCCTCCCCTGAAATTTATAAAATATTATGAAAATCCAAATGAAAAAGAAGGGTTTATGTCTGTACTTGAAAAGCTGAGTTTCAAAAAAAATTCAGACAGTAAAATAACTGCGTGTATTTATCCAAGATACAGGTATTTTCATGCAGGGCCTTCTTCAGTAAAGGAAGTAAAGAAAATTTCTGAAGAAATGTCTGAATGTCTTGAAAAAATAACCTGTCCCTGTCTTGTAATTCAGGCTTTCAATGATTCTGTTGTGGAACCTAAAAGCGCTTACAGGGCTTATGAAAAGATTGCTTCGGAAGATAAGTCGCTTTTGTACATAAATTCCAGTGAACACAGTGTTGTAAACTGCAGTAAAAAAGATGTTGTTTTTGAAAATATAAGAATGTTTCTTGAAAAATAAAAACAGATCCTCTTTAAAAAGTTCATGTAAAAGGCAGATCTTTGGGTATTTTATCTTAAAAGCTTTACCAGGTTCAGAAAAGACTTGAACTCATTTTTTTCCTGCACTTTTTACTGCAGAAGAACATCCACAATTTTTTCAAACATTACAGTTGTAAAACCGGCTGTGCTGGAATTGGAAAGAATGATTAAACTTATATCTTTGTACGGATTGTAATAGGCTTCTGTAAGGTAATAGTCGGTATTTCCCGAATGACCCAGAAATCCTTTGTAATCGATAATTCCAAAATAATAGTTGTGAAACCTGGTCCCCGGTATGAGATTTCCTTTTATAAATCTTTTTTCAAAGGTTTGTCTGGTTTCAAGTTCCCCTTTTCCCAGTGCCTCAATAAATGTTTTAAGTTCATCTATTACAGAATATGCGTTTCCGCAGGCATATTCAGGAGAGTAGTCCATTTTGTCAGTCCAGTTTTCACGGGTATCGGGATGATAGCTTTCTGCTTTTGGCTCAGGAAGATATGATCCGCTTTCCGGAGCTCCTGTTTTTTCAAGATTTAAAGGGGTGAAAATTCTTTTTTTCAGCTGGGATTCAAGGGAACTTCCTGTCAGGGTTTCTATGATAAGGCCAAGAAGAACTGTATTTGTATTGCTGTAGTTGAATCCTGTTCCCGGAAAATACTCCATGTCGTGGGAAAGACCGGTCTGAACAAGCTCCATTGGGTAGGCCGTGAAGTATGGTGTATTATCAAAACTGTCAAGAAAATCATCGTCTTCAAGATAATCAAAATATCCGCTTGTCATGTCACCGAGCATTCTGACTGTTATTCTGTCCGACTCTTTCAGGTTTGGAAACCAGGTGGAAAGTTTTGAGTCGAATTCAAGTTCTCCTTCATCGATCAGCTGGGCTATGACTGTGCAGACCATTGTTTTTGTTACGCTTGCAATTTTAAAACTATGGTCTCTGGTTAATTTTTCCTGATTTTCAAGGTCTGCAAATCCTTTTGAATAGGTGAAATAATTTTTATTCTTATGATCCCATATACCCACAAGAACTCCGGGAACGTTTGCATCATGATTCATTGCATCAAGATACATTTCATCGACAATTGATAAAACTTCTCTTTTAGTTTCATTTCCATTGAAATCACTTGTTAAGCACGAGCAAAAAAGACCCGGCAATAAAATGATGATAAAAATTTTAGGGATAAATATTTTTTTTCTGATTATTTCAAGTGTATTGAGAGCCAATTTTAACCCTTTCTTCAAGCATATAGATTTGATGCAGGCAATATGAATTTTTTATTATCAGAAAAACCGGGAATATAAAATTCCCATTTCGATTTTTTTGAAAGAAATAATATTATTTCTGCATGAAAAATATCTTGGGAACTTTATTTTTAAAGTGTCTTATGCATGGAAATACATTCAAGCCGGATTCCGTTGGGAAGCTCATGAAATGACCCGGATTCACCTCTGTACCCGTGTTTTTTATAGAAACCATGGGCATTTAGAGTCGAATTGAGTCTGATGCTGCAAATGTTTTTTTGAGATGCCAGCTTTTCAAGTTCCAGCAGCAGTCTTTTGCCGGTTCCCGACCCTTTGAAATCAGGGTGTATATAAACAGCACCGATTTCACGGTTTTCAATGTCAAGTATGCCAATTCCTGTAATTTTGCTGTTTTGTTCCCCCACTATCATGATTTTTTCATTTATGGCATTGTCGTAAACATCTGGAGTAAGGATCCCGACCCAGCCGGAAATGATTTTATTTTCATAGCAGCTTGAACACAGTGTCTTAATGGAAGCTTTATGCACAGCGGCAATTTCTTCTTTGTCTTTGAGTAATGCTTTGCGTATTTTCATCAATCATTATCTTTCTAAAAACAACTGGTCAGGGAGTATTTCTGCAACCTGTTCAAAGATTCCAGCCGATCCGGGGTGATGCAGATCCCAAATGTGGTTTCTTGGTTCATGTGAAATCTGTCCTGACACAGGAAATAAAAATAAAATTTTATATTTCAGGATTTATGGAATATTCAATTCCAGTGTCATATTTTCCCCTGTTTTTGATATACTCTTTTTTGTAAATGATGTCTGTTTTTTCAACTGCCCTGTCAACAGCAAGGATTCCGTCCAGATGATCGATTTCGTGCTGGAGAAGTTCGGATATATCCTTTGAAAGATTGTTCCACTCCATGATTTTTCCTGTTTCATCATGATACCTTATGCTTATGAACGAATTTCTTTCTACTTTGACAACAAGATCAGGAAATGACATGCAGTCGTCCCACATCAGGAAAGTTTCAGCACTTCTTGAAGTTATTTCAGGGTTTATTATGCAGAAAGTTTCTTTTCCAAGGTTGAGTGCTATTATCCTTTTTTTGATTCCTGTCTGGACAGCAGAGATTCCTCTTCCAAATCCGGATTTCCGTCTGAAATTTTCCAGCTCTTTTTTCAGGCTTTCAATGTCGGTTTTTGTTTCACTGCTTTTGAAATCATAAACCGGAGAGCTTATTTCTCTAAGCAAGGGATTCCCTAAAATCAGAATTTTATCTCCCATTTGAATTTCACCTTTTACCTTTACTCCCCGGTCTTTTTTTCTTCCGGTTTTTCAGCCAGTCTTCGTTGGCTTTTATCATCTCATGGATATCCTGATGACTGTCGGAAACCTCAACTGTGAAGGAGTAATCATTTTTGCTGAGTTCTATTTTTTCCACAGGCTTTGCTATAAAACTTTCAATTTCAGCCAGCAGTTCTTTTTCACCGGGGCTGCAGAAAGAGACTGCTGAGCCTTTTGAGCGTCCTCGGCCGGTACGGCCCACACGGTGGACATAAACCTCTTTTTTATCAGGCAGATCATAATTGATTACATAATCTACATTCGGGATGTCAATCCCACGTGCGGAAACATCTGTTGCAATAAGTATATTCTCAGAACCGCTTTTAAATGCTTCCATCACTGCAAGACGCTCGGCCTGCTCCTTTTTTCCATGGATGGTCAGAGATTTTATACCCCCGCGCTCCAGTGCCTTTGCAACACGGTCTGCCCTGACTGTAGTTCTCACAAAGACTATAATCTTTGCATTTTCATGATCACGAATAAAACTGCGCAGGAAAAAACGCTTATCATCCATTTCCACATCAATTACATAGTGGGAGATATTTTTGGAAACCGGGTCATTGGGTGAAATCTGTATCCTTATTGCTGATGATCTAACCTGGGAAAAGGCCAGTTTCTTTATCTCTTTATTTATTGTGGCCGAGAAAAACAGAGTCTGGTGGCGCTGCTTCAAATGTCTCTTGATTGACTGAATATCGTAAATAAATCCACGATCAAGCATCTGATCAGCCTCCTCGAGAACCAGGATACGAACATTGCCCGCATCAATGGCTTTTTGACTGATCAGGTCAAACATCCTCCCCGGAGTTGCAATCAGAATATCGACACCTGTCTGAAGTTTGTTTATCTGGCTTTCCTGCTGTACCCCGCCGTAAACTCCGAGGGTAATCACACGTGTATTTTTGCAAAGACCTGAAAATACTCCGTGAATCTGGGAAGCCAGCTCACGTGTAGGCACCATTACAATTGCGTGGATTCCTTTATACTTACGAGCTGTTTTTGCCTGGATTACGCTGTGGATAAGAGGAACGGCAAAGGCCAGTGTTTTTCCTGTCCCTGTCTGGGCAATTGCCATTACATCTTCACCTTTCAGTATGGAAGGGATGGCTTTGAACTGTATGTCGGTAGGACGTTTAAGGCCCTGATCGGCCAGATTTTTTTTCAGAACTTCGTTGATCTGATAGTTTTCAAATAGCATTAATTATCTTTCATATTATGTGTCTGAACTGAAAAACTTCCCAAAAACCGGCTGCGGGATTTTACTCAAATCCGTTTTTACATGTATCCGGGTGAAATTCAATCCAGTCACGGTATTTTATTCGGCGCCTCTTTAATGAGCCTGTTTAGCTGCTCCGGCTTAAAAACGGTTTACCGGGCAATGTTTGGTCAGGTTATACATCCTTTTTAATGATAAGCCCAACAACTTCATGTAAAATATATTATAATTTTGAGTTAAATGGTTTTCAGCAGGGCAGAGGGGCCGGAACTTCCGGTGTTGTATAGCTTATTAAATTTTTTGCAGAAACCCGGTTTTTATTTTGACAGGATTTTTATGTCTGCCGATACCGTGATTTTTTGGCTGATTTTATAAAAAACCCCGGAACCTTATGGTCCGGGGTTTTAAAAGCCTCACTCCTTCAAAAACTTATTTTTTATACTGTTCAAGCTGTTCTTTAAGGCTTACAGTTTTTTTCCTTTCAAAAAGTCTTACAATAATTACATAGAAAAGAGGAATAAATATAAGCGCAATAGTAGTCGAGGTTATCATTCCTCCAAGAACTCCGGTACCTATAGCTGTCTGAGCACCAGCACCTGCACCTGAGGCAAGTGCAAGAGGAAGAACACCGAAACCGAATGCAAGGGATGTCATTACAATAGGTCTTAACCTGAGCTTTGCGGCCTCAAGTGTAGCTTCAATAAGCCGCTTTCCTTCCTTTCTTCTCAGCATTGCAAACTGAACAATAAGAATGGCGTTTTTTGTTGTAAGACCGAGAACTGTAAGAAGGCCTATCTGAAAATAAACGTCATTTGGAAAGTCCCTGATCATTGATGCAATAACTCCGCCTATTACACCCAGCGGAAGAATGAGCATGATTGCTACAGGTATGGACCAGCTTTCATAAAGAGCGGCAAGACACAGAAAAATAACAATCATGGAAAAAGCGTAAAGAAGCCCTGTCTGTGATTTTGCCATTTTTTCCTGGTAGGATATTCCGCTCCAGTCAAAGCCTATGTTCTTATTGAGTTTTAAAGTAAGTTCTTCCATTGCCTGCATTGCCTCACCAGTACTTTTTCCTTGAGGAGCTTCCCCAAGAATGTTGATTGAGGGGAAGGCATTGAATCTTTCAAGCTTTGGCGAACCGTATGTCCAGTATCCTGTCGAGAATGCGCTGAAGGGTGTCATTGTTCCTTTACTGTTTCTTACATAAAGTTTTTCAATATCCTCAGGAAGCATTCTGTATTCCTTGTCTGCCTGAACATAAACCCTTTTTACCCTACCTCCCTGAATGAAGTCATTCACATACGAACTTCCGAATGCAGCGGCAATTGTCGAATGTATTGCATCTATTGGCACTCCAAGAGTTCCGGCCTTTTCCCAGTCTATATCGAGCCTGTACTGGGCAACGTCTTCCATTCCGTTGGGTCTTACGCTTGTAAGCCTGTCGTCCTGTGCCGCCATTCCAAGGAGCTTGTTTCTTTCTTCCATAAGTTTTGCATGACCAAGTCCGCCTCTGTCCTGGAGCATGAAATCAAATCCGGAGGCTGTTCCAAGTTCTACAACAGCAGGAGGGGCAAAAGCGAAAATACTTGCGTTTTTTATCTGTGAAAACCTTGCCATGCATCTTCCTGCCAGTGCTCTTACTTTCAGATCCGGCCTTTGTCTCAGTTCCCAGTCCTTTAACTTTATAAAGGACATACCCATATTCTGGCCGCCGCCGGCAAAGCTTGAACCGGAAATAGTAAGGACTGATTCAACTGCTTCTGATTCATTCTGTTCAATGTATCCCCTTATTTCATCCATTATTTCATCTGTCTGTTCAAGGGTTGATCCGGAAGGAAGCTGGGCCTGGACAAAAAGAATCCCCTGGTCTTCATCAGGGAGATATGCAGTCGGCATTTTCTGGAAAAGATAAAAAAGTCCTGCTACAAGAAGAATATAAATTAAAAGGTATCTGTATCTTTTCCTCAGTATTCTTCCGACAACAAGAGTGTAAATATCCCTTGTCCAGAAAAAGACCTTGTCAAATCCTCTGAAAAAAGGACGGAAAAGGAAAAAAGCATTGTCTGAAGGTTCGTGCCCTTTTTCAACAGGTTTTAATATTGAGGCACATAAAACAGGGGTAAGAATAAGAGCAACAACAACAGACAAAAGCATTGCAGATACAATTGTTACGGAAAACTGTCTGTAAATAACACCTGTTGAACCGCCGAAAAATGCCATTGGTCCGAAAACTGCCGAAAGAACAAGGCCTATACCTATAAGAGCACTTGTGATTTCGGTCATGGATTTTGCAGTTGCTTCCTTTGGAGGAAGACCTTCTTCTGTCATGACCCTTTCAACGTTTTCAACAACAACAATGGCATCGTCTACAAGAAGTCCTATGGCCAGAACCATGGCAAACATTGTAAGCATGTTGATTGAAAACCCGAAAAAACCAAGAACTCCGAAAGTTCCGAGTATTACAACAGGAACAGCCATTGTTGGAATAAGTGTGGCCCTTATGTTTCCCATGAAAAGATACATTACTATAAAAACAAGGAATATGGCTTCGAAAAGGGTTTTTACAACTTCATTTATGGCAACCCTGACAAAAGGAGTTGTGTCGTAGGGATAGATGATCTTCATTCCTTGAGGGAAATATTCTGAAAGTTCGTCCATCTTGTCTCTGATATTTTTTGCGGTATCAAGAGCGTTTGCTCCGGCGGCCTGCCTTATTGCCATTGCAGCTGTGGGTTTGCCGTTGAACAGGGCATTTACGTCATATCGTTCTGTTCCAAGTTCTGTTCTGCCGACATCTTTTACCCTTACAATGGATCCGTCTGCATTGATTCTGAGCGGAATTTCTGCAAATTCATCGGGGGTTTTCAAAAGATTCTGGACTATGATTGAAGCGTTGAGTCTCTGACCTTTAACAGCAGGCACTCCTCCGAACTGTCCTGCGGAAATTTCCACGTTGTAGGAACGAAGACCTGCAATAACGTCTGTGATTGTCATGTTGTAGCTTATCAGCTTGTCAGGGTTGAGCCAGATTCTCATGGCATACTGTGATCCGAAGCTTTCAACCTCACCAACCCCTTCAACCCTTGCAAGAACCTTTTCAATGTTTGACTGGGCATAGTCTCTCAGGTCATTGCCGTCCATGCTTCCGTCTTCTGAAATAACACCGACAATTATAAGATAGTTGCTTGTTGATTTACTGACCTTTACCCCCTGTCTTTGAACAACGTCAGGAAGGCTTGCCATTGCAAGCTGAAGTTTGTTCTGAACCTGTGACCAGGCAAGGTCAGGATCTGTTCCCGGAGTAAATGTAAGCTCAATTCTTCCGGCTCCTGATGAGTCGCTTGTGGAAGTCATGTAGAGCATGTTGTCAAATCCTGTCATTTTCTGCTCAATAATCTGAACAACACTGTTTTCTACAGTTTCAGCAGAAGCACCGGGATAAAATGCGTCAATTGATATTGACGGAGGTGCAATCGGGGGATACTGGGAAATTGGAAGATTGTATATGGCCAGTCCCCCTGCAAGCATTATTATGATTGAAACAACCCATGCAAACACAGGTCTTTCAAGGAAAAATTTTGAAAGCATATTTTTTTATATCTCCTTTAAACTTATCTCTTTAAGGATTTATTCCGGTTTTTCTGCTTTAAATTCAGATCCCTCGACACTTACTCCTGATCTGATATTCAAAAGGCCTTCCACAACCAGTTTGTCCCCTTCAAAAAGACCGTCGGTTACAAGCCATTCATTTTTTATTGCCCGGTTTATTGTAAGGAGTCTCTGTTCAATTTTATTGTTTTCATCAATTACATAGGCAACAGGTTCTCCTTTAGGAGTTCTTGCAACCCCCTGCTGAGGAGCAAGAATTGCATTCTGTGCTGTTCCCTCCTGAATTACGGCTCTGACATACATGCCGGGCAGAAGTACTTTTGAAGGGTTTGGAACAACAATCCTCAGGATGCTCGAACCTGTGCTCGGGTCAACTGTTACGTCTCTGAATTTAAATGTTGCGTCAATTGGATATGTTTTACCGTTTTCAAGAATAATTTTTACACTGTTTTCATCTTCATTTCTTTTTATTGTGTTTGATCTGATATTTTCTCTCAGTTCAAGCATTTCGGCTGTTGACTGTGCAGCATCGACATAAATTGGATCAAATTTATGTATTGTTGTAAGAGGTGTCTGCTGGTATGCGGTAACAAGAGCTCCTACAGTTACATTCGATTTTCCAATTCTTCCTGAGATAGGTGCTTTTACTTGTGTATATCCAAGATTTATTTCAGCTGTATCAACCTGTGCTTCAAGAAGTCTGATTTCGGCAAGAATCTGATCGAGCTGTGATTTTACATCATCATATTCCTGCTGGCTTATTGCCTTACCCTTGAGAAGCCTGCTGTATCTTGCCTCCCGTGACCGGATCGGAGGAAGACCTGCTTTTGCTCTGTCAAGAGAAGCTCTGGCAGCCCTGAGAGATGCTTTGAACGGAGCGTCATCTATTTTATATAAAATATCTCCTTCCTTTACGTCAGCGCCTTCTTCAAAAAATCTTTTTTCAATGATTCCGTTAACCTGGGGTTTTATATCTGATACAAGATAAGCCGTTGTTCTTCCAGGAAGTTCAGTTGTCAGCTCAACAGACTGAGGCTTGATTGTAATATACGATACTTTAGGTGTGGGCCTCTGACCCTGTTCCTGCTGTGACTGTGCTTTGGAACATCCGGCTGCAAAGAACAGAAGAGCTGAAAGCAGAAAAGCACTTAAAGCGCACTTTAGTGATTTGTTCATTTTTTTTTCTGGCTGCATTAAAATCCTCCGAAATTTATTCTGACGTTAATTATTTTTTATTAATCCGTTTTTTAGTTTCATGTATTCCGCCGAGAGAAAACAAAGTAATCTGTTCTGTCAGCATTTCTACATCTTTTGTACTGAAACCTCTGGGACATATAGCATCTATTACTTCCTTCCCCTTGAAATACTGGAGGCACTGACCGACAATGCTGATTGAACAGAGAAAAACAGCTGTTTCATTTTTACAGTTTTTTTCTACATCAAGAAGCTCTCTTACTATCGAGCCCAGGTACATATGAAGAGGCTTGATGGATTTTTCTATTAGCTTGTGAACTGCATTGGTTGGATTTGCAAACTCCTGAGCCATCAGTTTACCGTGCCATGCCGGGACTCCCTCATCAAGGATTCTCAGGAGAAAGGAGTGTATAAAAGCCTTGAGTCTTTCTTCGGGTGTGGAGTTCTGGTC
>JBFWJK010000130.1:0-10040 GCA_050253255.1 Desulfobacteraceae bacterium
ATAAAGCCAGTTCAAAATTTGACAAAGAACGTTCACCTTCATTAATGAAGGCTTTGATGGAACTCAGCACTATTGCTAAACAGCGCTATTTCCTTGCTCCAAATATTTCATCATTAAATGAAAATCCATTTACTAAAGGGATGGAATTTTTTCCTCTTGATTTTAATACTGTGCTTCTAAATAAGCATGAGATGTACAGAGATATTGGTAAAGATCAAAACAAAAAAAGTAGCCACTTTTTGGAAATACTATCAGAATATCGCGGGAAAACATTAATTTATGCAGGAACATATCCTGATATAGACCGAGTATCTACACTTATATTAGAACATGAGCCTTTAATCAAAAAAGAGCTACTTACCAATTTTGCTGATTGGTTACAAAAAAATTATGACGTCAATTGGCAACTTGTTAATTTAATAAACAGAGGAACAGGTATACACAACGGGAGCCTCCACAGATCTCTTAGCCAGATTCAGGTTAAACTATTTGAAGAAAAAGAAGGATTAGACCGGATTATTTCGACATCCTCAATCATTGAAGGTGTTAATACATCAGCAGAAAATGTTGTGATTTGGCGCAATAAAAACGGTAGTTCAAATATTAATGACTTTACGTACAAAAATATTATTGGCCGTGGTGGCCGAATGTTCAGACATTTTGTTGGTAATGCATTTATTTTAGAACAGCCTCCAACGCAAGAAGCTACCCAATTATTACTTCAATTCCCGGATGAACTAATAGGTGAGGTTGATGAAGAAAAATATGAGCATGAATTATCTCGTGAACAAATCATTAAAATTATTGCTTTCAAAGAAGAGATGGCAGAAATGCTCGGTGAAAGTGTTTTCAAAAGACTTCAAAGAGAGCACGCTTTTAAGGGCTCAAATTCCAACACAATTAAAGAAATAACTTCAAATATAATCGAAGATCCCGATGCTTGGAAAGGATTAGGTTATTTGGACTCTCAAGACGCAGATGCATGGGATCATTTTCTTTATAAAATTATTAGGTTGGAGCCAAGTGGGTGGGATACAACATATTCAAATATTGTAAATTTTGTAAAAATATTATCACAAAATTGGAACTCTACCATACCGGAATTGCTTGATTCTATGAGCGAATATGATTTGGGCATAGATCTTTTTTTTAAACTTGAACGCAAAATAACATTCAAACTTTCGTCGTTGCTTCATAATGTTAATACAATTCAGAGAGAAATTCTTTCTGACAATAATATTGATATTTCACCCTTCATATCTAAAATTTCATATGCTTTCTTACCCAGAGTTGTATTTCATCTTGAAGAATATGGACTGCCAAGGATGATTTCAAAAAAAATTCACAATAGTGGTATTTTTAATTTTGAAGATGAAGATATGGCTATTCACGAAGCAATTGATCAATTTAACAAAATTGATTGTAAATTCATTTTTGAGAATGTGAATGAGTTAGATCAATTTGATAAATATATAATCAATTATTTCTATGAAGGGATTAGAGGCAATAATTAACTGTATCAAATTGAAAAAACAGAATCGGGATAGGACTCCCCATCACTAAGGAGCCCTCCCACACCACCCGGCATACGGATCACGTACCAAGGCGGTTCGGGTGATCAGGAAGATTAGTTTCCAGGCAGGTATAATCCTTTTCCGATAAAATACATTTCAGGCATGGCTATAGCTACCCACTTGATTTTACTCATGTGCCAGTATTTCTTGCGAAGATTCCTGTGACATGATACGTTTTTTTACTGCATAATATTTTAAAAAAGTATTATGTACCCGGAATTAATGGTATTCCCTTGTTATAAAGCTGCATCCTCCGTCTCCAGCTGGCTGGGTCTAAGACTTGCCAACAAATCATCCTGTATGATAAGTTTGACTCACTTTTAAAATCATGTCCCGCTTGGCACATACAAATAAATACAGCGGACGCAAAAAGCCGCACCCCTGATTCACAGCACTTTAAAACTTAAGGATAAATATTTATGAGCAATCACAATAAAATCAACTACATTGAGATACCTTCCAAAAACATTGAAATTACGAAAGATTTTTTTTCAAAGGTATTTGGCTGGTCTTTTGTTGACTACGGCCCGGATTATTGTAGTTTCAGCAACGAAGGGATTGATGGCGGCTTTTACAAATCTGATTTAAAAGTCTCTGTTGATTCAGGAAGCCCTTTAATAGTCTTGTATAGTAATGATCTTCAGGCAACTCAATTAAAAATTGAACAATCAGGAGGCGAAATTATTAAACCAGTTTTTTCATTTCCCGGTGGAAAAAGATTTCACTTCACTGACCCCAATAAAAATGAATACGCTGTTTGGTCTGAATAATTTTAAAATCGGGATAGGACTCCCCATAACTAAGGAGCAGCACCACCCTGCATAAGGATCACGCACCCGGGCTGTCCGGCTGATCAGAAAGATTACTTCCCGGACAGGTGCAGTCTTTTTGCAATAAAAAAAAGGGACAATTTACTCTTGACCCTTTTTTTAATAATGGAGGTATCTTGTTCAGTTTAAAGCGTTTCTGTATATTGTTTTATTTCTTGCTTTGTTCTTCACCGATATTTGCTCAAACAATTATGCCAAACCCAATAACAATAAAAAGAGAAGATGGTACCAGAATAAATTATTACTTACACCTTAAACAGCAAAACAGACATACAGAAGATCTTTTAGTTATTCTGCAGGGATCTGATTGTAACAGTGTAAGCAGGATTAAAACTATAGAAAAACTCAAGACCATATACCCCGTAGTTGATGCATTGACTGTTGAAAAATATGGAATAGATGAAACCCTCCCCTATAATCCTGACCCTGAACGTATTGATTGCCCGGCTGAATATATGAAAAAGGATAATCCTTACCAAAGAGTAACAGACCTTGATAAAGTTATTACTACAATAATCTCTTGCTATAATTACAAAAGAATAATCCTGATTGGTGGTAGTGAAGGTTCTTTAGTGGCAAACATTCTAAGTTCAAAAGTTACTTATATCAAAGCTGCCGTTCTTTTCGGCGGAGGCGGACGTTTTTTTATTGATGACGTTATTCATAGTATGAAATATTCATCAAGCTCACCAGAAGAATTGAAAAAAAACATTGAAGGCATTACTCAGTTTGCTGATTATATACTCAAGAACGATCCTTTTGAAATATCAATGAGTAATCATGGATATTTATGGTGGAAGACCATGTTGTCAACAGATCAACTGGAGCTGCTGTTAAGCATAGAAACCCCGGTTCTATTTGTACAAGGCGGAAATGATAAATCAGCTTCACCTGAAAAGGCTTCTGAAATGATGGAATTGGTAAAAAATGGTGAAAAGAAAAATATTACTTACCTGTTTTATCCTGGCTATGATCATTCTCTAAATCTTTCTGCTGCTGATAACTCAGCCGATTTTGTTCTAAATGATATCAGACGCTGGCTGTCAAAGGAACTGCTGCTAAAACAAAATTACAAAAAAGACTGATTAAAAGATTGGAATAGTATGAAACCGACCTTGTATATATTTTCAGGCCTTCCCGGCACGGGGAAAACAACAATCTCAAAGAAATTTGCTGCATTTTATGGAATGCCTTATTTCAGGATTGATACAATTGAACAGGGACTAAGAGAAGTATGTTCAATAAAAGTTGAAGGTGAAGGATACAGGCTTGCTTACAGAATTGTTAAGGATAATCTGGCAATTGGCAGCGATGTGGTTGTTGACTGCTGCAATCCAATTGATCTGACAAGAAAAGAATGGCATGAGGCGGCAATAAAGGAAAACAGTAAATATACAGATATTGAAATTGTTTGCAGTGATAAATCAATTCATAAAAACAGAGTGCAAAACAGAAAAAATGATATTCACGGATTAAAATTACCGACATGGGAACAAATTGAAAAAAGAGAATATCATGACTGGAAATCAGACAGAATACAGATAGATACCAGCAATAAAAATGAAGAAGAATCATTTAAAGAACTGATTTCAAAATTAAAATTGCAGGAAAAAAACACAGACCGTAAGAGATAAAAGGTATCACTTAATAATCTATTCGAGTCTTCGTTTACCCCATATAATAATTGAGCAGGCAGTATTCTGTCTGGAAAAGTTTCAATCTATTTTACCTAATAATATCAGGTAATTTTTCATGCCCAGGCAGGCTTTTTATTTCCCTGTTCACATTTTGGACAGTGGAAGGACTGATGTAAAAAATTCTTGCAAGTGTGGACTGGCTAAGATTAAGTTTCTTTTTTTATCGATATAATTTTTTTCAGTGCTCTAGTCCTTGACTTCTGGAATGCACAGGTCATCAATACTTTTTTTCTACTTGCACCATTGTCACTGACATTCATATTGAAAAAAGAAGCATTTATTTAATATATCAATGCACTGATATATTAAAATAAAAAAATTTCTAAGCAAAGGTAAAATGCAGGCTATGGCAATTCCAACATCAAGAACAAAAAAAAAGGCCGAAATAATAATAAATGAAGAAAAATGCACTGGATGCGGTCTTTGTGTATCTGTATGCAAGGATTTCAGCCTTAAAATAGAAAACCGCAAAGCAAAAGTTTCTGACGCTCCTCTTTTCGGGTGTATAGGATGCGGACACTGCATGGCAGTCTGCCCTTTCGATGCAATAGAAATTTTTGGAAGAACACTTTCTCCTGAAGATATTTTCAGACTGCCGGATAAAGAAAAAACTGCTTCATACGAAAGCCTTTATTTTCTTCTGCAGCACAGAAGAAGCATCAGAGAATTTAAAGACATGCCTGTTGAAGCAGAAAAAATTGCAAAAATCCTAAAAGCTGCTTCAACTGCGCCAATGGGACTTCCTCCGTCAGATGTAAATATTTTAATTTTTGATACAAAAGAGAAAGTGAGAAAGTTTGCACAGGATTTCTGCAATTATCTTGAAAGCATAAAATGGCTTGTGTCAGAATGGTTTTTATCTTTGATGAAGCCTTTATGGGGAAAATCAACTGATGAAATTTTCAGAGGCTTTATCAAACCTTTATTTGGTATTTACACCAGGAATATGGAAAAAGGCATAAATCTTGTAAATTACGACGCTCCCCTTGCAATATATTTTTACGGAACACCATATTCAGACCCTGCCGATCCAGTTATTGCGGCAACATATGCTATGATTGCAGCCCAGTCACTTGGACTTGGAACCTGCATGCTCGGAGGCATTCACCCCCTTATACAAAATGGCAGAAAGGCAAAAAAATTCAGAAAGACCCAGGGTATCAAACATGCAAGCCGTGAAGGGATTTTTGTAATATTTGGATACCCTGAAATAAATTATCAAAAAGGTATAAAAAGAAATTTTGCTTCTGTTGAAATCAAAAAATAATCTCTGCATCAATTACTAAGTTACTACGATTACCAACGGGGCAGGAGCAATTAATATCAAAATATGTGCTCCAGGACTAAAAAAGCTCTTATTTTCAACAATTTTTATTGTTATTTTAAGATGTTGTATTGGTCTGACACGGCACTATCACAAACAGGATATTTCCGTACACTTAATGAAGAATGGTCAGTAAAGGCTGAGCTTGATGGATCTTCAGGAAGTTTTTTTCAGCAGATTATCTCAAGCGCTGGGGCTTAATTCAAAATTTTTAATAGTGATATCGGAGTTGCGCAATTTCAATTGCATTTTCAGAAGCTTTGTATATAAATCGATGTTCATCAGTTATTCGCCGAGACCAATAGCCTGACAGAGCATGTTTTAATGGTTCAGGTTTACCAATGCCCTCAAATGGGTTACGCATTGTATCTTTGATCAGGTTATTGATTCGGCGTAAAATTTGTTTGTCAGTTTTTTGCCAAAACTGGTAATCGTCCCATGCGTGGTCTGAAAAAATGAGCTTCAATCAATAAGCTCCCTTGCATGCCCTTTCCCACTTTCCAATTGGGCTATTGCCTCTAAAAGACGTTTTGCATTTTTTGGTGATCGCAAAAGATATGCTGTTTCTTCAAGCGATTCATAGTCCTCAAGTGACATGATAACAACAGAATTTGATGATTTACGTGTCACTATAATTGGCGAACGGTCATTGCAGACCTTGTCCATTGTTTTTGCAAGATTTTGTCTTGCGGCTGTATAGGTTATAGCTTCCATTATAGTTCCTCCTGTACAGTTTATTGTACGTGCTAATATCTAATTGTCAAGCGCAATTAAAGGCAGCAACAAGACCCTTGAACCCTGCCCGGTCTACGTGCAGAGTTTTGAGGTCTATCGTTTATCAAACCTTTTCGTCCTTTCGGCTGGTATCGCTATTCGCAGCGCTGCCGGTGAAAGTCACTTCCTATTACAGGAATGTCTATACAAAACTTGTACAACATAACCAACGGGGCCGGCCTAAAACAACAAGCTGAAATAATCAGATAAACAATAAAAAAACTCTCAATTTTTAGCCTTAGAAAGACTTTTTACTCCTAAAATAAGCAGCATGCAGATTTCTGAAAAAAAGATATAGTTTTTTAAAAAATCACCCTCAAAAACTTAATAAGGCATTTAATAACTTCAAAAACAAACAATGCAAACCGGAAAAGCCTTGCAGACAAGACCTCAAGGGTCGGCATTAATAACCATAAAAAAACCATACAAATAAAATAAGCCACATTTTTTCTCCATATAAAATCTTATTCATATAAAATAACACACAGGGTCTGTCACAAAATGACAGTGCTGATTTTAAAAAACATTCAAATCAAAAAGAAGCACTTCTTGAATATCTCTGCACTCTGATATATTAAGAGATAATCAGTAAAAAATATTGCTCAAAAAGCTGCAAATCAAAAAATTATTCAGCTACAGGGATGCAAGGCTTATGATTTTAGAAAATAAATTAGGCATTAAAAATGCTGTTGAACTTGCAAAAGCCGAAGAAAAAATAAGCAAGTCAAAAGCTCTAAAGCTTTTTACAACCGGTTATCTAAATACTTTAAAACCTGGAAGTTTTAATTCTCTATCAGAAATTCACAGATATCTTTTTGAGGATATTTATGAATTTGCCGGAAAAATCCGCACTGTAAACATTTCAAAAGGTAATTTTCGTTTTGCTTCTTTAATCTATCTTGAAAAAGCCTTAAAAAATATCGAAGAAATGCCTCAATCAACTTTTGATGAAATTATTGAAAAATATGTTGAAATGAATATTGCACATCCATTCAGAGTGGGAAACGGTCGATGCATGTGAATCTGGCTTGATCTTATTTTAAAACATGAACTGAATCAAATTGTTGACTGGAGCCTTGTAAATAAAGATGATTACCTTCTTGCAATGGAACGAAGCCCGATTAAAGACACTGAAATAAAAATTTTACTCAGACAGGCTTTAACAGACAAAGTTAATGATAAGACAGTTTATATGAAAGGCATTGATTCAAGTTATCATTATGAAGGATATTCTTTTTATAAAACCAAAGACATTAAAGATTAAAGCCTAAATTGAGCATTTAATATCTTGAAAAATTACAGCCAAAACAAAAACACAGGTTAAACTTTATATGAAAATCCTCCACACCTCAGACTGGCATTTAGGAAAAAGTCTTTACGGAAGAAAAAGATACGATGAATTTAAAAGTTTTCTTGACTGGCTGCTTGATGTTATCGAGCTTGAAAAAACAGATGCAGTCTTAATTTCAGGAGATATTTTTGACACATCAACTCCTTCAAACAAAGCCCAGGAACTTTACTACAATTTTATCAGCAAAGCCTCAGGACTTTGCAAAGGTATTGTAATAACGGCAGGAAATCACGACTCCCCTACTTTTTTAAATGCTCCGAAATCTCTTTTAAAGGCATTGAAAATTCATGTTACAGGTTCAATTACAGAAAACCCTGAAGATGAAATTGTTGTTTTGGAAGACAATAAAACTCCTTTTGCAATAATCTGTGCAGTTCCTTACTTAAGGGACAGGGACATAAGAACAGTTGAGACAGGAGAAACAGCTGATGACAAGAATTTAAAGCTTATTTCCGGAATAAAGGAGCATTATGAAAAGGTATGTTTTCTTGCAAAGGAAAAGCAGGATCAGCTTAAAACCAAAGGTTTTGACAATATCCCGATTATTTGCATGGGTCATCTTTTTGCGGCAGGAGGCACAACTATTGAAGGAGACGGAGTAAGAGAACTTTATGTTGGAAGCCTTGCAAGAACAGGTACAGATATTTTCCCTGATTTTGTTGATTATACAGCACTTGGACACCTTCATATTCCACAGAAAGTTTCCGGAAAAGAGAATGTAAGATACTGCGGTTCACCAATTCCAATGGGTTTTGGAGAGGCTTTGCAGGATAAAAAAATAATTATTGCAGAATTTAAAGATAAAACTCCAAAAATAAATGAAATTTTAATCCCATGTTTTCAGGAGCTTGTAAAAATAAAAGGCTCAATTGATGAAATATCTGAAAAAATTGAAGAATTAAAAGAAAAAAAAAGCAGTGCATGGCTTGAAATTGAATATACAGGCTCAGAAGTTTCAGGGAATTTAAGACAAAGTATTGAAAAAAAAATTGAAAATACGGATATGGAAATAAGAAGAATTAAAAATAAAAAAATAATTGAAAGTCTTAAAAGCTCTGCAAAACATGAACAGACTCTTGATGACCTTGACGTTAATCAGGTTTTTGAAAAATGCCTTGAAGCATTTGAAGTTAATCCGGAAGATAAAAATGATTTAATTTCTGCATACAAACATATTGTAAGTGAAATTTTTACAGAAGATAAAAACGCTGAATAGACTATAATTTATGAAAATACTGAAATTAAGATTTGAAAACTTAAATTCCCTTTACGGAAAATGGGAAATTGACTTTACTGCTCCTGAATTTGAATCAAACTCAATTTTTGCACTCACAGGCCCGACAGGTGCAGGAAAATCCACAATTCTTGATGCAATCTGTCTTTCACTTTACGCAGCAACTCCAAGACTTGGAAAAATTACAAAATCAGCAAA
Source organism: Desulfobacteraceae bacterium (assembly GCA_050253255.1). Lineage (GTDB taxonomy): Bacteria > Desulfobacterota > Desulfobacteria > Desulfobacterales > JACKCP01 > JACKCP01. The sequence continues at coordinate 8,983 of JBFWJK010000130.1, forward strand.
TGAAATAATGTCAAGAAACACAGGAGAATGTTTTGCAGAAACAACCTTTGAGTCTTCAAAGGGAAAATTCACCTGTTATTTTTATCAGCACAGAGCAAGAAAAAAACCGGACGGAAATCTTCTGGATTCAAAACATGAAATTTCAGATGCGAAAACAGGAAAAATTCTTGAATCAAAAAAAAGAGATGTTGCAGCAGTAATTGAAGAAAAAACAGGGATGGATTTTGACAGATTCACCCGCTCTATTCTTCTTGCACAGGGAGGATTTGACACTTTTTTAAAGGCTGATGCAGAACAAAAATCAAAAATTTTAGAACAGATTACAGGAACTGAAATTTATACAGAAATTTCAAAAAAGGTTCATGAAAAACAAAGGGAAGAACAAGCCAGATTAAATGATATTAAAAACATAATTTCACAGATTCATATTCTTACAAAAGAAGAGGAAGAAGAAATATCAAAACAGATTGAATCAAATCTTGATAATGAAAAAAAAGCAAAAACTCTTCTTGATGATACAATAAAAAATCTTAACTGGCTTAAAACAATAAAAAATCTTGAAAATGAAATTGAATCGGCATGCCAGGATCTTAAAAACCTTGAAAAGCAGCTTGAAGTTTTTGAGCCAGAAAGAAAAAAAATTGAAGATGCAAAAAAAGCATTAAACCTTCAGGCAAAATATGAAAATTTAAAATCCGAAAGAAAAAATCAGTTAAAAGACAGACAAAAATCTGAACAGTTAAAAAGCCAAATTCCTTTAAAAGAAGATATTCTTGTTAAAAAAGAAAAGGAAATTTTAAACTTAAAAAAATTAAGTGAAGAATTTAAAAAAGAGCTAAAAGAAAAAAAGCCTTTTTTCCAGAAAATAAGGTTGATGGATCAAAACCTTAAAGACCTTGAAAGTGCAGTAAATAACAGTAAAAATGATTATGAAAAAGCACTTTTAAAGTTAAATGAAGCAAAAGAGCTTTTCAAAAATAAAGACCTTGAAATCAGGAAAAATCAAAATTCCTTAAAAAATATAATTGAATTTTTAGAAAAAACTGAAATTGACGAGT
>JBFWJK010000131.1:0-10038 GCA_050253255.1 Desulfobacteraceae bacterium
CGAATGCATGAAAAGGATCTTATCAGATAAGTTTTTTCTTTTGCTCTCATTACCTTTTAAAAGCTCGTTTATAAAATTATTGGTATATTCCTTTAAAACAGGGGTCAGGTATGAATCTATACATGTGGTATCTCCCCTTCCTGTTATTTTTATTACCGGAGCTGATTTGTGGGATGGAAAAATATAGTCAAATTTAAATTCCTTTAAAATTTCTGCGATTTTGTTTTCAAAATCAGGGTGTTTGTATCCGTGCATTAAAACGATTGCACAGGATCTTATTCCGATTTCATATGCCTTTTTAATTTCTGATCTTAAATAGTTGGTATCTATATCAGAAATAATATTTCCGTTTTTATCTGTTCTTGCACTTGTTTCTATTACTTTTTCATATATTTTTTCGGGTTTTATAATATTTAAGGCAAAAAGATCGGGGCGTTTCTGGTTTCCAATGGCAAAAATATCTTTGTAGCCTTTGTTTGTAATAAGAAGGGTTTTTGCACCTTTTCTTTCCAAAAGGGCATTTGTGGCAACTGTTGTTCCAAGGCGGATCTGCTTTATTTTTGAAGAATCTACAGGATCACAGTCTTTGGTTTCAAGCTTTTCTCTTATGGCAAAAACTGCTGCATCATTATATTTTCTTTTGTTAACAGAAAGATATTTATCTATGAACACCTGGTTTTTTGGTGAAATTGAAACAATGTCTGTAAAAGTACCGCCTCTGTCTATCCAGAATTCCCACATAAAAATTCTTCCAGTTTAAACTGAACACCTGATTATTTTTTTCTTTCCCTGACCTTGCCCTGTGCAATTACAGGCTCAAGCTCATATTTTTTTATTCTATAGCCCATTTGACGTTTTGTGAGACCAAGCTCTTTTGCAGCCTTGTACTGAAGCCAGCCGTTTCTTTTGAGTGCTGCAATAATCTGCTGTTTTTCCATATCAAGAAGACAGGTTGCACTGTTTTCAATATCAGGTTCACAAAAATCGGATTTTTTATCGCAGACAATGATATTTTCTTTTTTTACCGAAGTCTGCCTTGGAGGTGAAAGATACTGTTTTAAAAATGGAAGACCTATTTTTCTTCCGTCTGACATTATGGCAAGTCTTTCCATAAGGTTTTCCATTTCCCTTACATTTCCGGGCCAGTCATAATTTATAAGATAATCTAAAGATTCGGGCGAGAAATGAATATTCTGACCGTATTCCCTGGCTATTTTTGATGCAAAATGATTTAAAAGTCCTGTTATATCTTCTCTTCTTTCCCTTAAACAGGGAACTGTGATTGGAAAAACATTGAGCCTGTAAAAAAGATCGAAACGAAATTCCCCTTTTTGGGAAAGTTCCTCCAAATCCCTGTTTGTAGCAGTAATAATTCTAACGTCGGTTTTTCTTGTTTTTGTGCTTCCAAGTCTTTCAAATTCCCTTTCCTGCAGCACCCTTAAAAGCTTTGCCTGGATTGAAAGGGGAAGTTCCCCTATTTCATCAAGAAAAATACTTCCCTTGTCAGCTTCTTCAAACCTTCCTGTTCTTGTGTGGACAGCTCCTGTAAAAGCGCCTTTTTCAGCTCCGAAAAGTTCTGATTCAAGAAGATTTTCAGGAATTGAGGCACAATTCACTTTTATAAACGGATACCCTTTTCTGTCTGAAAGCATATGAATTATTTTTGCAATAAGAGTCTTTCCTACTCCGGACTCACCAAGCAGAAGAACAGAGGCCTTTGTTGGAGCAACCTTTTCAAGCTTTCTCTGCACCTCTTCCATGGCACTGCTCTTGCCGACCATATAAAGGCCTTTTGTTTCACGTGAAACCTGCTGCCTTAACGATACATTTTCCTTTTTTAGTACTTCTTCACGCTTCAAAACCTTCTGATTTATGCTTATAAACTGAGCAATCAGGGTTGCAACAACACATAAAAACTCAAGGTCTTCTTCAAAGGAAACATCATCTCCAAAAAGCCTGTCAACATTTAAGACTCCAATGGGAATATTGTTTAGAATAATTGGAACACCTATAAATGAAAGACCTTCTCTTGCTATTGTTCTTGCTTTTGTACGGTTTAAGAAAAGAGGCTCTCTGCTTATATCAGGAACAATATAGGCCTGACCGCTTTCAAAAATTTTACCTGTAATTCCTTCTCCAAGAGCATAAACCCCCCTCTTTCTTTCTTCGGGAGTAAGGCCGTATGAAGCGTTTATTGTGAGATTTCCTGTGGTTGAGTCATAAAGAGTGATTGTTGCCCTGTTCATGCTCAACTCATTGGATAGAATTTTTAAAATTTCATAGAGTGTGTTTTCAAGATCAAGAGCCTTGTCAATTATTCCTGAAATAATTCTCAAAGTCTGAAACTGAAGATTTTTAAGAGGTGTTTTCATTGTCCTTAATTTTCTTTTTGGTTCAGAGTATCTGATACCAATAAGAAAATAATTTCACAAGTTATTAACAATGTTTTTTAATGATAAAATTTTTTTCCGGTTTAAAACCATCAATTTAGGTAAGAGTGTTCTTGACTTAAAACCTTGGAATTCTATAATAAACAAAAAGCTAATTTTTTTAAAAGGGATCTTTCAATGGAAGCCATAAAAATAACAAGAAAAATTGAATCAGAAACTTTAAATATTCCTGAGCTTAAAAAATTCATAGGAAAAAATATTGAAATAATAATGCTTGAAATTCCCTCAGAAAAAATAATTTCTGCAAAAAAAGAAAAAATGAAAAATTTTTTGAATGCTGCTGGAAATATTGACATAGACGAAAAAACAGTAAATGAACTCAGACAAAAAAGTTTATTATGATTCTTATTGATACAAATATAATAACAAACCTTAAGCTATTTCAAACTACCCTTTCTGAACCCTGAAACATCAGCCATCATATAAACAGCACCATCACCGTAATAATCCGGAACATCAATATCTGTACATGGAACAAAACCTTTTTTAAACCAGAAAGAAACAGCATGCTTTAATGCAACAAGAGATAAAGACTTATACCTGTATTTTTCTGCGGCTTTAAGTGTCTCATTAAATAAAATCTGGGAAAATCCCATGTTCCTGAACTTTTTATTTACAGCAATATCATGAAGGTGAAGATTTGAAGACTTGTAAACCTTTGTTTCCGGCCTGATCATTGATGGAATCTTAAAATTTGGATAGGGAAGAGACAGAAAGTATCCTCCGACTTCATTTTTATATTTTAAAACAAAACAGGTTTTTTCAGATACCTTGTTTTTTGATTCAAGAACCTCCATTTTTTCAGGTTCAATTGTATCATAGGAACTGTTCTGAATTTCCATTATTTCAGGCCAGTCCATATCACAGATCAAATCAACTTTTATATTATCCATCAGTTTTTAACTCTCTTATTGAGCATAATTGCAATTACAACGCAAACCGCAAGAATCATACAGTAAAAAACATTCCCTGAAATAAAAACAGGAGAAATCTTAAAAATTGAAGCAGCAAGAAGAATCTGAGCTCCGTATGGAATAAGCCCCTGACAGATACAGGAAAAAATATCCAATATGCCTGCCGATCTTTTTGGTTCAATATTGTTATTTCTGGCTATTTCCTTTGCAACACTTCCTGTAACAATTATTGATACAGTATTATTGGCAGTGCAGAAATTTGTAAAAAGGGCCATTAAGCCTATTCCAAGTTCAGAAGCCTTGTTTGTTTTACTGTTTTTTGAAAAAAAACCTATCATTGATTCAATTTTTGAGCTTACAAAATCAAGACCACCCTCTTTTTTCATCAATGCACTTAAACCGCCTATAAGCATGGATAAAAGAAAAATCTCCTGCATTGAAGTAAAGCCGCCGTAAATCTGCTTGGAAAACATTAGAAGATTATAGTTTTCAATAATAAAAAAACCTGAAATTCCTGCAAGAATAATACCTGTAAAAAGAGTTATAAAAACATTTATCCCTGAAACTGCCATTAAAAGAATCACAATATATGGAATTACCTGAAAAATATTATATTCTTCAACCGGAACACCTGCGTTTGTTCCCGATTTTGCAAAAAAAAGATATAAAACTGTAATAACTGCTGCAGGAAGTGCAATAAAAACATTCATTTTAAACTTGTCTTTCATATTACAACCTTGTGTTCTTGTTGCTGCAATTGTTGTATCTGAAATAATTGAAAGGTTGTCCCCAAACATTGCTCCTCCAAGAACGGTTCCTGCCATAAGTGGAAGTGGAATTCCTGTTTTCTGGGCAATGCCGAGGGCAATTGGTGCAACAGCTGCAATTGTTCCCATGGAAGTTCCCATTGCAGTTGAAATAAAGGCTCCCACAATAAAAATACCCGGAAGAATAAAACCTGAAGGAATAATATCAAGAGCAAGATTTACTGTGGCATCAACTCCGCCTGTTTCCTTTGCAACAAAGCTGAATCCTCCAGCAAGAAGATAAATCATGCACATGGCCATGATGTTTGTATCGCCTATTCCCTTTAAAAAGGAATCTATTGTTTTTTCAAGACGCTGGCTGCTTAAAATCACAGCAAGAATAATTGCAGGCAGAATCGCAACAGGTGCTGAAATCTGATAAAAGGCAAAAGGGGTTTCATTTAAATGAAAAAAAATACCGCTTCCAAGAAATATAAGAATAAAAAGGCCTAAGGGCAAAAGAGCCAAAGCACTTTTTTGTAAATTTTTTTCTGTTTTTTCTGTCATTTGCACACCATTTTTCTAAAATTTATATCAAAATGGTAGCAATAGTCTTTTTTGTAAATTTTTAAAAGGGTAAATTTATAAATATAGAGGCTTTTTTGATAAAAAATGCTTAAAAAAATAAAAAAATGAGTTTATTTTTCACAATCTTTCACTATGATATCTTTTTAAATTTTAAACATCAAGCACAAGAACCATCAGAAAGGCCAATAACTTGGATGACTTTACAAAAATTATAAATTTGAATTTTAACCACAATATAATCGGAAACAAAAGAGTAAACACGGTAAACTCACCTGAATACAATGCATCAACAATTCTTTTTGATTCCCATGAAGACATGATGCTTGCAGAACATGGAAAATATACAGGAATTTACTACGGAACAAACCGCATGCCAAACTCAAGAGAGCTTGAAGAGAGCCTGAATATTCTTGAAAATGCTTCAGTTACAAGAATTTTTCCATCAGGAATAAGTGCAATAAGACATGTTCTTTTATCTTTTTTAAAATCAGGCGACCACATTCTGGTTTGTGATAATGTTTACGGACCTACCAAACTTTTATGCAGACTGTTTCTTTCAAAATTCAATATTGAAACAGATTATATACCTCCTGACGCAGAAAATATTGAAGATTTTATAAAAGAAAACACAAAAGCAATATTTCTTGAGTCTCCCGGATCTATCACCTTTGAAATTCAGGATATGGATAAAATTGTTCAAACAGCGCAAAAACACAATTTAATTACAATAATCGACAATACCTGGGCAACTCCGCTTTATTTCAAACCCCTTGAAAAAGGAATTGATATTTCAATCCAGTCCATTACAAAATACATTTCCGGAAATTCAGATATCTTAATGGGAAGCGTTTCTGTTAATGAAAAACATGCAGCGCATTTTGATAAATACTATTCTCTCATGGGAATATGCTGCTCTTCAAAAGACTGTATTCTTGCATTGAAAGGACTTAAAACACTTAAAATAAGGCTTAAAGAACATGAAAAAAACGCCTTTTTCCTTGCATCATGGCTTGAAGGTCAGAAAATTGTTGAAAAGGTTCTTTATCCTGCCTTAAAATCACATCCTCAGCATGATCTTTATAAAAAATATTTCAAGGGAAGTTCAGGACTTTTCGGCGTGATATTGAAAAAAGAGGTTTCACCTGAAAAAATTACAACTTTTCTGAATTCTCTGAATCTTTTCGGACTTGGTTTCAGCTGGGGAGGCTACAAAAGCCTTGTTTCAGCAGGAAAAGTAAAAAGAGACTGTTTTTGTGAATATCAAAACAGAGTAATTATAAGAATAAGTGCCGGCCTTGAAGATAAGGAAGACCTTAAAAATGACCTTGAAAATGCATTGAAAAAAATAAGCTGAGAAAGGAAAGACAATGGGAGCAAATTGCGAAAACTGCAGCTTCAGGAAAAAATACGACAAAAACCCAAAATCAATTTTTGGAAGACTCTGGAAATGGCATACAAAGTTTTGTCCGGGCTGGAAAAAATATTTCAATTCTCTTTCAGAAGAAAAAAAATCTGAGCTGATAAAAAAATACAGCCTTGGTTAGTTGCTGAACAAAAAATTCTCGTTTTCGGCCAATCACAGTTAATTTTTTTTAAATTTTATCTTGAAAATCATTTTTTCCAGCTTAAATTATTTTTTAAATGTTGGTTTTGAAACATATTGTCAAAACTTAACGTCCTCCTCCTTAATAAAGATGCAAGACTAACCCCGGATTCAGACCGGGGTTTTTTATTTATAAAGATTGACCCCGTGAAACCATGAAGTCAATTGCAATACATTGAACTATATGCTAATTCTTTTTCAAAAATTTCTTTACTTTATTTGCAAAACAAACCAGCAGAAACAAAAATTTCTGCGGTTAAAATATTTTTCCAATAACCAGCTTAAATTTAAGGAAAAGCCATGACAGATAAAAAAATTATCTATACAGAAATAGACGAGGCGCCTGCTCTTGCGACCTACTCTCTTCTTCCTGTTCTTCAGGCATTCACAAAAGACAGCAATATTGTTTTTGAAAAAAAGGACATTTCTCTTTCAGGAAGAATTCTTGCTAATTTTCCTGATAAACTCAAAGACGACCAGAAAGTACCTGACTATCTTTCAGAACTCGGAGATCTGGTAAAGAAACCGGACACAAATATTATAAAACTGCCCAATATAAGTGCATCAGTCCCTCAGCTTAAAGCTGCAGTAAAAGAACTTCAGGAAAAAGGCTACGATATTCCAAATTACCCTGAAGAGCCAAAAAATGAAGAAGAAAAAAAAATCAACGCACGTTTCGCAAAAGTTCTTGGAAGTGCTGTAAATCCGGTTTTAAGAGAAGGCAACTCCGACAGAAGAGCTGCGGCGGCTGTAAAGGAATTTGGTAAAAACAAACCACACAAATTAATCAAACCATGGCCTGAAAATTCAAACTCCAGGGTTTCTCACATGACCCGGGGTGATTTTTATTCAAACGAAAAGTCAGCTGTTATTGAAAAAGACTGCACAGTTCGGTTTGAACACATCGACAATTCCGGCAAAATAACAGTTTTAAAGGAAAAAACCCCTCTTCTTCAGGGAGAAATTCTTGATGCAACTTTTATGAGTGTAAAAGCTCTTAGAAAATTTTATGAAGATCAGATTCTAGAGGCAAAAAAAGATGACCTTCTTTTATCGCTTCATCTCAAGGCAACAATGATGAAGGTTTCAGATCCAATAATGTTTGGGCATTGTGTATCTGTTTTTTACAGCGATGTTTTTGAAAAGCATGAAGCTGTCCTCAAAAAACTCGGTTTCAACCCGAATTACGGAATAAACGATCTCTACGAAAGAATTGAAAGTCTTGATGAAGCACAAAAAAATGAAATTCAAAAAGACATAATGGCTTCATATGAAAAAAAATGCGGACTTGCAATGGTTGATTCAAGCAAAGGAATAACCAATCTCCATGTTCCAAACAATATAATAATCGATGCCTCCATGCCTGTTTTTATACGCGACGGCGGAAAAATGTGGGGTGCAGACGACAAGCTTCATGATGCAATAGCTATGATACCGGACAGATCTTATGCAACAATTTATCAGGCAATGATTGACGACTGCAATGAAAACGGAGAATTTGATCCTTCAACAATGGGAAGCGTCTCAAATGTCGGGCTTATGGCTCAGAAAGCTGAAGAATACGGCTCACACGATAAAACATTCGAAGCCTTTGCAGACGGAATTATCAGAATAGTTGATGAAAGCAATCATATTATCCTTGAACAGAAAGTTGATAAAGGAGATATTTTCAGATCCTGCCAGACAAAAGACGCTCCTGTCCGTGACTGGGTAAAACTTGCTGTTTCAAGGGCGGAAATCACAAAAAATCCGGTTGTTTTCTGGCTTGATAAAAACAGAGCCCATGATGCAGAAATCATTGAAAAAGTTGAAAAATATCTTGCCGAACACAATACTTCAGGACTTGATATAAGAATAATGCATCCTGATGATGCAATGAAGTTTTCCCTTGAAAGGATAAGAAAAGGTCTTGATACAATTTCTGCCACAGGAAATGTCCTGCGCGATTATCTTACAGACCTTTTCCCTATTCTCGAGCTTGGAACAAGTGCAAAAATGCTTTCAATAGTCCCTCTAATGAACGGCGGCGGTCTTTTTGAAACAGGTGCAGGCGGTTCAGCTCCAAAGCATGTAGAGCAGTTTTTAAAAGAAAGTCATTTAAGATGGGATTCTCTTGGTGAATTCTGTGCCCTTGTCGCTTCATTTGAACATCTTGGAAGAACTTTCAATGATGAAAAAGCCGGGCTTCTTGCAAAAACCCTTGACAAAGCAGTCGGAATGCATCTTGAAAATGAGAAGTCGCCTTCAAGAAAAGTAAAAGAGCTCGATACAAGGGGAAGTCATTTTTATCTTGCACTTTACTGGGCAAAGGCTCTTGCAGAGCAAAATCAGGATGAAAAATTAAAGGCAAAATTTCAGACTGTTGCCCAAAAGCTTGAAGAAAACGAAAAAACAATAATTGAAGAAATGAAAAGTGCCCAGGGTGAACCTGCAGATATTGGCGGATATTACAGACCTGACAGGATAAAAACAGAAAAAGCAATGCGCCCGAGTAAAACTTTTAACTCAATTATTGATTCAATCTGATAATTTTACTTTTGATATTTAAACCCGGCAGACCGGTTCTGATTTGCCGGGTTTAATCCTTTTCCCAAGCCCATAAGATTGACCAGGTCTTTACCTGTATATGCTTATTTTTTCCCGCCAGACCTGATGTTTAAAAAAATAATACGGTTCAATAATTTTCGCCAAAAAATTAAGTGACTGAAGCTTTTAAATATTTTACACTCATAAAATCTTTTCCATATAATTTGATATTTTTGCTTTTCGTCTTATTTTTTCATTTCTTTTGCTTACTTCAGAAGCATAAGAAATTTAATAAACAAATTTATCCGGAGAAAAAAATGAAAAAAACTTTAAGCTTTGTTCTATTGAGTTTATTTATCTTCGCCACTCAGGTTTCAGCCAGAGATTACCTTTTTAATCTTACTGCATTTGATTTTTCTGTAAAACATATTGCCGAATCAGATTTTGAGGATTCGGATGTGGGGATAAAGCAGACAGAGTTCGAGCTCCAGTTTATTATGCCAATGAAGGTTTCTTCAAAAGATTTTGTTACAGTTTCTCCTCAGATAAGAGCCAATAAAATTGAGTTTACAGGTACACAGGGAACAGGAATCGATGATGACGATTTTCCTGAAGTACTTTTTTCCGGTGAATTAAACATGGCATATGTGCATAAATTTGAAAAGGAATGGTCTTCCATTGTAAAAGTCTCTCCGGGAATAAAAAGTGACCTTGAAGATATTGATGAAAAAGATTTTTCATTCAGTGCAACAGTAATGGGCCAAAAAAACTTTGCAAAAGGAAGTGCAGGACTTGGCCTTGCCTATTCCGATAATTTCGGCTCACCGGAATTTTTTCCGGTACTCGGTTTTCTTTGGAATTTCAATGACTCATGGAAATTATACGGAACACTTCCTGTAAATATCTATCTGGAAAAAAAATTCTCTGAAAGCTTCAATGCAGGGTTGTCAGGAGAAATTACAGGAGGCCAGTACAGGCTTTCGGAAGATTCTCCATGGAATGAAGCCGTGCTGAACCACACAAAAGTGCTTATTGGCCCATATGCAGATTTCAAGGCCGGACAGAAAAGCAGAATAAAAATTGCGGCGGGAATTGTAACAGCTCAGGAAATGGAGTTCAGAGACAAGGATGATACTGATAAAATACTTAGTGAAGCAGACATTGAAGACTCTGTGTATATAAATCTGAATATTTATTATCCTTTTTAAGGA
>JBFWJK010000132.1:0-9975 GCA_050253255.1 Desulfobacteraceae bacterium
GGGGATCCTTTTGAATATTTCCAGCTGAACCCTTTTACCAAAGGGCTTAGAATAGAAGATGTCTTCAGGGAATACAAAAAAGTTCAAAAAGAACAGAATGCACTTGATTTTGACAACATACTCTACCTTACAAGAAACCTTTTAAGGGACAACAGCGAAGTCAGAGAAAAATACCAGAAAATGTTTGATTATGTCCTGATCGATGAATATCAGGATACAAACAACCTCCAGGAAGAGTTGACACAGCTTCTTCTTGGTCATGACAGACTTTTCTGTGTCGGAGATGACTGGCAGTCTGTTTACGGATTCAGAGGAAGCAATGTAGACCATTTTCTTTCATTTAAAAAAAAATATCCTAAAAGCAGAATTTTCAGGCTGGAAGAAAATTTCAGATCCTGTGATGAAATTGTTAAGGCCGCAAACCACCTTATTGGCTACAATGAAGACAGAATGGAGAAATCATGCTTTTCTGAAAAAAAAGGAGGGGAAGTCTCTGTTCATTATTTTGCAGACGAAGAGCAGGAAGCGCTCTGGATAGGAAAGAAGCTTCAGAGACTCAACGCTTCAGGAATAAATTATGATGAAATGGCTGTAATATACAGAACAAAATTCTGTTCCAGGGCTTTTGAAAAAGCCTTCAGAATGCTCAAGGTTCCATACCGTCTTCTTGGAGACAAGGGATTTTTTGAAAGAAAGGAAATTCTTGACCTGAACTGTTATCTTACCGCTGCATGTTTTCCAATGGATGATACCGCTTTTGCAAGAATCCTTAATATTCCTAAAAGAGGCATTGGTCCTGCAATGCTCAAGAAAATAAGCTCAATGCGCCTTGAGGGAATGTCTTTTATGGACGCGGCAAGGGAGGCTGTGAAAAAAAGCCTTTTATCTGCCAAAGTTCACAAAAACCTGAAAGAGCTTATTGAAGTTCTCGATGAAATAAAAACTATGCCTCCAAACCGTGCACTTGACTACACAATAGCAAAAACAGACTATTTCGATTATCTTGAATCAATTTCAAAAACGCCCCAGGAAGTGACATCCAGAAAAGAAAACATCCAGGAACTTATATCAACAGCCGGACAAAGGGATACAATTGCAGAATACCTTGAAGAAGCAGCTCTTGTAAGAGAAGACAAGGAATCTGAAGATGAAAAAGATATGGGGAGAGGAGTAAACCTTTCAACTGTACATGCCTGCAAAGGCCTTGAATTCAATACAGTCTTTGTTGCAGGGTGCGAGGAGGAACTTTTCCCCCACTGGAAGTCAATGGATTCTTCAATGGAACTCCAGGAGGAAAGAAGACTTATGTATGTTGCGATAACAAGAGCTGAGTTCCGCACCTTTCTGACATGTGCTGATTTCAGACAGAACAGGCTCACTAGAACTTCGAGATTTTTAAAGGAGATTGAAGAGTACATAGGCTGATTTGATTTATCTGCAGGGCTCTGAACAGACGCCCTGCAGATTTTGTGATGACAGTCTTTGCTACCAGCCTACTCTGTTTATTGTAGCTTCAATTTCAGCTTTTCTTATTTTATCTTCCTGCTTTGCCTTGATTTCATAGGCATCGTTCAGTTTTGCTGTAAGAAGATCTGTATCAGCCGGTTTTAAAAGATAATCAAATGCTCCAAGCTTCATACCGTCAACAGCATTTTTTATTGTTCCATGCCCTGTTAAAAGAAGAACCTGAACAAGGGGGTTAACCTCCCTTATCTTTGAAAGAGCTTCAGTGCCTGTAAGACCCGGCATCATAACATCAAGAACCGCAACATCAATACTGTTTTCCTCAACACATGAAACAGCCTCTTTACCGTCATTTACCACAAAAACCTGAAAACCTCTGAGTTCCAGTCTTTCCTTCAGGGCATCAGCAAATGCGGTTTCATCATCTGCAATAAGAACCTTAATTTTCATATTTCCCCCTTCGGCAAAAGCCGAAACCTGTTATTTATTTTTTTCTACGCAGTTGCAAACCTCTTTGAATATATCCATAAGCCTTATTACACCGGTTATTTTATCATCTTTTTCCACTATTACAGAAGTGTGATGATTCAAAGCCATCTGGTGAATTGCATCAGCTATTGTGGATGTTTCATAAACATGCCCTCCGTCAGAAGGAGAATACATAATATCAGAGGCCTTGAGACTCGAAGAATGCCTGACCATATCTTCAAGACTTTCATCCCACAGGTTATATCGTGAAACTATAGTCTTAACATACTCTGGACTCAATCCAAAGTGAGGAACCCCTTTTTTGGAAAATACATCCGAATCGCCTGTCCTGCTGTATTTTGGTTCAAGAGCTTTTATTATATCCACTGCGCTTATTTTACCAAGAACCACGCCGTTGCTGTTTTCCACAAGGACACAGTCATAAAGATAATTTTTCTCAACATAACCTTTTATTGCATTTTTAAGTGCGATAATAGATTCCGGAACGCTTAAATCTTCATTTATCCTTACAAACTCCTTTTCTGGAGTCATCAAATCCCTGACTTTTCTGTTTTTCATTTTCTGCTCCGTTTAAAAAAGTTTAGCTACACTGTAATCGGCATTCCCATCAAAGGCCAGATAACTGCAACAGCAAGACCGACTACAATAATAAGAATTATACTTGCGGGAATACCGGCCATAAAAAATTCTCCTGTTGTAAACTGCTTTGAATCGTATGCTATTGCATTTGGAGCGGCACCGACAAGAAGCATAAACGGCATACCTGCTGTAACAAGTGATGCAAAGACAATAACTTCAGGAGCAACACCAAGATAAGGAGCGATTACAAGAGCAACAGGAAGAGAAATGGCAATGGCGGCAACGTTCATGATAAAGTTTGTCATGACCATTACAAAAAATGCAATCCCTATTACAAATACAAACCAGTGAGACTTCTGGAAAAGAGTAAGCCAGTTAATGGCAAGCCATTCTGCAGCACCTGTTTCCCAAAGACAGAAGCCAATGCTCATTGCACCGCCGAAAAGAAGAATTATGTTCCATGGAATAGCTTCAAGATCTTTAAGATCAAGAATTCCAACTATATAAAAAAGAACTGTTGAAACAAGGATGATTGCTGTTTTATCAAACGGCTTTAAAGCAGGAATAAACGAACGAAGTGAAAGAACAAGAATACAGGAAAAAATAATTGTAGCTGCAAGTATTTCCTGTCTTGACATTTTACCCATTTCCTTGCTCAGTTTGGTGGCTTTTTCCTTCAATCCTGGAATTGTCTTTTTTTCTGGCCTGAAAAAAACCATGAAAAATCCCCATAAAATAAAAACCATAAGCCAGCCTATCGGAAACATATAATAGGAAAGCTCGAAAAATGAAATTTCAGTTCCGATAATATCCTTGTAAAATCCTATGGCAACAGCACCTCTGGCAGCTCCAAGAAGTGTTATTATACTTCCGGCACCTGCAACAAAAGCCATTCCAATAAAAAGACCCTTACCGAATTTTGTAGGCTTGTCGTCATCTGTATACATACTGTAAATTGTCATAAGAAGAGGATACACAGTTGCTGCAACAGCAGTATGTGCCATGATATGAGTTAAAAGTGCCGTTACAACAAAACAGCCCAGATAAATCATGCTTGTCTTTTCTCCCACAAACGAGAGCATCTTGTATGCAAGCCGCTTGGTAAGACCTGTTTTTGTAAAAACCATGCCTATTACAAGTGATGCAAAGATAAACAGAACCGAAGGATCCATGAAATCCTTGAAAGCCACTTTTGCAGGCCTTATCAAGAACAGTACCTGCAAAATACCTATAGTGATACTTGTCACACCAATCGGCAAAACCTCAAACACCCACCAGATACCAGCGAGCAGAAAAACTGCAAGAGCCCCTTTTGCCTCCCTTGAAAGTTCAAAATGCTTTCCCATCGGGTCTACTGCATCCGGCCAGGAAGGTGAAAAATATACAAGAACAAAAAGTGCCAGACCCAGAAAAAGAAAAAACCACCTTTTCCAATCTACATTAACATTACTGATTGCTGCTGCATTCGATGTCATTGCCCTACCTCCGATGCTCAAAGCTTTTAAGTTTACAAACCTTTCTTACTTTAAACCTTTCCAAAGATTTAAACTCCATACCTGACTCCTCCTAAAGATTATATTTTTATTCCCTTTTTATATTCTTATCTGCCAATTAAGATTGGCAACTATCATGCCAAAAAGCACATAAACGGCCCTGAACAATCTAAAAAAAACAGAAAAAATCAAATTTGAGAAACAAAAGGAAACGATAATCTTTTTTTACTGCATCCGGCTTTTCATGGGTTTATTCCAGTTCACAGGCAATTCTTCAAAGCTTACGGTAAACTTTTTCACCAAATTCTCAGGAAACACCCCCCTGATAAATACGGACGTTCCAAATTGTGAAACCTGATGAAACAATATTGGTTTCATCAGGTTTCACTGTTGTTTAATCATTTTTTATACCCGGCATTTCAAGGTATGTCTTTGCAATATTACCTGAATAGGCAATAAGGGAAATCATCAGATCCATAAGCCCCATATGAAGTTTATGAGTCTCAACCGATTCTTTTTTAAGCTGGCTTATTCTTTCAAAATGACTTGCACGATATTTGATATGCAGCTCAAGATAAGCCTGCTCTTTTTTCATTATTTTTGCAGCGGTATCAGTATCAGGCTCATCAAAAACTCTCTTCAGACGGGAAATCTGCTTCAGAGTTTTTAGCTGAAACTCTGAAAGTTCCCTAAAACCAGCTTCTGAAAAATCTGCCTTTATATTCTTTCTTATTTCATAAAGCCTTGGAAGAGTTTTTGAAATAAGAGAGCCTATGCTTTCCAGATCCTTTGAAATTGAAATATAAGCATAAGCTTTTGCCACCTTGTCTCTGGAAATATCATTTCTAACCATCCTGAAAAGATATGAACTGATCTTTTCCTCCAAAAATCTTATCTCTTCACCTCTTATGACTATACCTTCAAGAACGTTTTTCAAATAAAACCTTTTATCTGAAGGGGGTTTTTCCTTTATGAACAAGAGAGTTCCGGCAGTCACCATTTCCTTCAGCACACCAAGAACCCTTGAAATTTCATTCTTTGCCAGCTCAAGAGCCGCCTCCGCAGGTGGAAGATTTTCCGTGTCCAGAACAGATTCAAATACAATTTCATATTCAGATTTCTTATCCGGAAAAATCTTCATGAGAAAAAGGCTTACAATTGTGCAGAAAGGAAGAAAAATCAGAGCTATTCCGATATTGTAAAGAGTATGCGCATTGGCAATGATTCTTGACGGCGACTGGCTGAAAAAAGAGGTTATATACTCAGAAAAGAATGTAAAATAATTTATCACTGAAAAAAACAAAACAGCTCCGACAGTTTTAAAAAACAAATGGCCAAGAGCAGTTCTTTTAGCTTCCCGGGATGCTCCGATGCATGCAAGGAGAGCTGTAACACAGGTTCCGATATTTGCCCCGATCATTACAGAAACTGCTGAGGTCACAGAAATAAGACCTCCTTCAGCCATTACCATTGCAATACCGGTTGAGGCATTGCTGCTCTGAATCACTGCAGTAAAAAGCACCCCCGCCACAAGAGAATAAAACGGTGATGAAAATTTATGAAAAAAAACCGCAGCATCAGAACTTTCCTTTAAAGGAACAACAGCCTGGGACATAAGATCCATGCCGTAAAAAAGAAGACCAAAACCTATAAGCGTATTGCCGATATTTTTAAAAACAGCTTTTTTCGAAAAAATCTTCAGAAAAAAACCGCCGCCCACAAAGAAAACAGCATACTGAAAAATACTGAAGGCAATAATCTGAGTTGTAAGAGTCGCACCGACATTTGCACCAAGAATTACTGCAAGGCTTGAAGAAAAACGGACAAGTCCTGCCTGGACAAAACCCACAACCATTACAGTGGCAGCTGAATTAGACTGAAACAATGCACTTAAGACTATCCCCGTAAAAAAACCTCTGGTTCTGTTTCCGGTAATATTTTTAATTCTGTTTCCAAAACTTGTTCCGGCAAAATTTTTCAGAGCAAGAGTCATTGAATCCATGCCCATCAGAAAAAAAACAAACCCTGCAAATACACTTACAGCGACAGGATAAAAAATATTTTCTGATTCAGACGCAGCAACTGCGGCGGCCTCTTCCATAGAAAAACCGGGGCAGGCAAGAATAAAAACTGCAGTAAACAATAAAATCAGACTGACATCTTTTTTTCTCTTCATTCAATAAGCCTCCATACTCCTGAAAATATCTTTGCTGAAAATTAAGCCGTTTTTTTTATTGAGCAAAATACGTGCCGCAGGGCAAAACAAGACAACATATTGTTTTAACTGATAATTCAATCAAAACAAACAAAGGCACAAATTTTGCTGTTTATAAGCAAAGACAACCTTTAAAAAAGGTAAAAAAAATGAAAACAATTATAATCACAGATAAAAGTCCTCATATCAGAATGCTTATTTCAAGAGAGTTTGAAGATTTTAACTGCAAAATTGAAAGGGATCTGAGTCAGGAACAGCTGGTTGAAATTATCCGGGCAGATATTCCTGCTGCAATTATTCTCGACCCGGAATCCCTTACAATAAACCCTTTGTTCTTTATAAAAAAAATCAATGAGTTATCACCTGAAACAATTGTTATTATTCATGCCTATGATGACTGGAGAGATATATTCTGTGAGAGCAGAACTCTTTTTTTCATCGAGAAAAACGCTGAAAGCATTGAGACTGTAAAAAAATTTGTTCAATCAAATGTTTTATTGTAAAAAAATTATACAATTTCAGTCTACAAAAAAATATTGTGAAAACCAGCCCGTATTTTTTTTGATCAGTTTGCTTCTTGCCAAAGGGCACATTTATTGCTTAAATTCAGATCAGTACAATCTTTAAAGCCGGAAATTTCAAATGCAAATAGGATTAAGTCTCAAATTCAAGGTTTTTTTTCTTCTTTCAGTGATAGTTTTCATGACATTTATCTGGGCTGTAAGCATAGTAAGCTTTTCAGTAAAAACCGATTCTGTGATGAACAGAATAGTAAATGAAAAAATACAGATTTACAGATCTGCAAAAAACCTTGAGAGTGCGCTTTCAAACCAGAAAGGATTTTTAACATATTTTTTTGTGGATGAAGACTACAGATGGCTTGAAGAACTCGGCAAATACATGGAAATTTTCAGGAATGAACTGGACCAGATAAAAACACTTGCTTCAGATGCAAATCAGCTGGAACTTATCAATAAAATCGAAAAAGACTACAATGAGTATATAAAAACCAAAGACAAAGCAATAAGCATCTATAAATCAAAAGTCAAGGAATCAATAACTGAGGTTCACCAGAAACAGAGAGAAATGTTTTTCAGCCTGCTGTCAAACTGCGAAAAATTCTGCAATTATCAATGGGATGTGGTTCTGGGACTCAAACATGAGCTCGACTCCAGAAATGAAACCATGAGAAGGGTTACAATAGCCTCCATTATTTTTCTATGCTTTGTCTATGGACTCATTTTATGGTTTATATCAAGCAGAATACTTGAACCGATCGCAAAAATTGCGGAAGAATCAGGTTCTGAAAAAAACTCAAAATCAAAAGACCAGATCGAGGCTATTTCTGAAAATATCAAAGGTATAAAAAAACTTTATAACAACGCTGCAACAGAACTTGTAAAAAGCAGAGAAAGCCTTGAGCAGTCAGAAAGGCTAGCTCTTGTTGGAAAACTTGCTGCAGGGGTTGCACATTCAATCAGAAACCCTTTCACATCCGTAAAAATGAGACTTTTTTCGCTGAGCCGTTCACTTGATCTTTCAATAGCCCATGAAGAAGATTTTCAGGTTATTTCAGATGAAATCGGAAGAATAGACAACATTATCCAGAATTTTCTTGAATTTTCAAGACTTCCCAAACTCAAAATGGAAACCTGCCATATCTATCCTGTAATAACTTCAGTTATTCAGCTGCTTGAGCACAGACTGAAAACATACGATGTACACACAAAATATATAAAATCCAGATTCAACCCTGTTATTTTCGCTGATCCTGACAGAATAAGGGAAGCCCTTATCAATCTTATAATCAACGCATGTGAGGCAATGGAAAGCGGAGGAGATATAGAAATTTCAGAAGAAATCACGGATGACGATACAGTCAGAATAAAAATAAAGGATTCGGGCCCTGGGATACCTCAAGATGTAAAAGAAAAAATTTTGAATCCTTTTTTTACAACGAAAGAGTACGGCTCGGGCCTTGGACTGAGCATTGTTCATAAAATAATGACAGAACACGGCGGCAGCATTTCCTTTGAATCTGAAGAAGGAAAAGGAACAGTTTTTATCTTAAGCCTTCCGTCCGGAGAAACAAAAAATGACTGATATACACATAATCGATGACGACATCCAGCTTGCTAAAAGTTTTTCCAAAATACTTTCAAAGGAAGGATACTCTGTAAAAACTTCCTTTACAGGTAAAACAGGAATTCAGAATGTTCTGGCGGAACCGCCCGGACTTGTTATCCTGGACATAAAGCTTCCTGACATGAACGGAATAGAGGTTTTTGACAGACTTAACAAAAAACTGCCCAATCTTCCTGTCATTATTATCACTGCATACGGTGATACTGAAACTGCCATTGGGGCCATAAAAAAAGGAGCATTCGACTACATCTACAAACCATTTGACATACCTCAGATGCTTGAACTCATTAAAAAAGGAGTTGAGTCCTCAAAATACAGGAACTCTCCTGTAATAATAAATCCTGATGAAGAGGAGTTCAACAAAGAAGCCCTGATAGGCAACAGCTATGAAATGATAGAAGTCTACAAATCAATTGGAAAGGCTGCCCCGACCGATGCAACTGTATTAATAAGAGGAGAATCTGGAACCGGAAAGGAGCTTTGCGCAAGAGCAGTTTTCCACCATTCCTCAAGGAACACAAATCCGTTTATTATAATAAACTGCGTGGCAATTCCGGAAACTCTGCTTGAAAGTGAGCTTTTCGGTTATGAAAAAGGTGCTTTTACAGGAGCTGTCCACAAGAAAGTCGGTAAAATAGAACAGGCCCATAAGGGAACTATTTTTCTTGATGAAATCGGAGACATGCCTCTTGGTATCCAGGCAAAATTTTTAAGACTTCTTCAGGAAAAAAGCATTGAAAGGCTTGGAGGAAAAGACCCTCTTTCAGTTGATGTAAGAGTTATTGCAGCAACAAACAGAAATCTTGAAAAAGCTGTTGAAGAAGGAACATTCAGGGAAGATTTATACTACAGACTCAAAGTTGTAACAATAACCATGCCTCCCCTGAGAAAAAGAAAAGAAGACATTCCTGCCCTGAGTAAATATCTTCTTAAGAAGTTTGCCATAGAGTCGGAATTGAACAACCCCGGAATTTCAGATGAAGCTGTTGATTATTTAAAATCCTATGGCTGGCCCGGTAATATAAGAGAGCTTTTCAATGTTTTACAGAAAGCAGTGATTTTCAATATGGGAAATCCCATTAAAAAGGAAGAAATAACTCTTCCTGAAAAAAATCAGAGCAGAATTGAAGAAGACAGCCAGCATAAGACAAAAAAACTCAGGGAATGGATAAGAAACTCCCTTTTGTCTGAGACCAATGAAAGACCTTACGAGTTTCTGATGGACAGACTCAGTGAAATAATAATTTCCGAAGCTCTTTCAATAACAGGAGGAAATATTTCAAAAGCCTCCAAACTTCTGGGTGTATCCAGACCCACACTTCATACAAAAATTGAAAAATTCGGCATAGAAACAAAAGAATAGGACCCAGAAAACAATTTTGCCTTAAAACAAGTCATTATTCAGCCCTTTCACCAAGACATATAAATCCTGATTAACTGCACTTTTTATCGATTCACTTGCTCATTTTTATGGCATTGAATTTGCAAATCATAAAATCAAACGATTTTTTCAATTTTGATCTTAAAAATGAAATTTATAAATTTAACATCAGGAGGCTTAATCATGATTAACACAAATTTACTTCTTGT
>JBFWJK010000133.1:0-9972 GCA_050253255.1 Desulfobacteraceae bacterium
CAAGCAATGAAAAGAAGATAGACATAAGGTTTGACCCTGACCTTACAGATCCAAAGCCTGAGCCTGATATGACTATTTATATGGATAATGATGCAGCTGCAACAGACTCACTTCACTTTGATATAAACAGAACTCTTGATATACACAAGCAGGATGTAACTAATCTGAGATATGAAGGCGACACAGGAAATGACAACGCAACTCTGATGATCAATGATCCAAGTGCAATGATAAGAGACGTTGAGGATATGAACCTTGTCTGGGATCCCATAAATGAATCATGGTATCTTTCATATCCGACTGCAGAAGGTATAATTGAAAACAATACAGCTGTTTTTCAGATAGATCTTGCAGGTACTCCGACTCCCCTTGATCCTGAAAGTTCAATCACTGTTAACAACCCCCAAGTCCTTACATACAGAACAGGAAACATTGATGTAACTTATGACGGAGCTTCATGGTATTTTGAAGACCCTGTTAAATTTGTCAGAGGGACAGGAGAAATAATTTCAGCCCCGACTCTTACATATAATGACCCCACAGTTTTCAGAAGGGCATCGACAGTAAACTATGCTCTTAACTACGACGGTTCAGGCAACTGGAGCTTTGCAAATACAGATGCAATTCAGACAGATTATCCTGCAGCTCAGGTTCTTAATGGATCAAGTGATGAAAACCAGGTGCAGATAGATTTCAATGGAGACGGCAATGCTGATATTACATACAGTTTTGCAACCGCACTGGATGCAACAGGCGTTACTCCGAGTACAATGGCTTTCAAGGTAGACCCGTTTCCAAATCTTGAATACCCGGGAGCAAGAATTACAACAGTTGACAGTTCAAACTTTACAATAGATTTTGACGGCAATGCTTCGCCTGACATGACTTTCTCACTTAATGACGGAGTAAACCCGGTTGCTGCAAACGGCGGCGATACAGTAACCTTTAATGTTGATCCAAGAGCTGTTCCAGAAGATTATCCAAACGCTGTAGTTAAGGGCGACAAAGACAGTGTTTATATAGATCTTGACGGATCGGGCGGAGAAAACGACACCAAGGATATAGTATTTACTTTCACAGAGTCTCTTGGAACAGGAACCGATGCTGAAAACAGTCTTATCAATTTTGATCTTATAGGCGGGACTTCATGGACTGAAATAGAAAAGGCAGATATAGCAACTGAAGGATATTTCTCTTTTATGGCAGACTTTCTTGGAGCTACAGGCGAGTTTGGTCCAAACGGTACCTTTGAAACCACAGAACAGGAGATGAGGTTTGATATTGGAGTTCTCTTTGATGGAATAAGCTTTAAAAAGAGTTCCCTTTCAACTACACAATATGCCAAGTCATCCACTACAACATTCCAGTCTGCAAACGGATACGGAGCAGGAGATCTTGAAGGTGTAAACGTTTCAGGCGACGGTTCCATTACAGGCGTATATTCAAACGGCGAACAGATTCCTCTTTACAGAGTTTCTCTTGCAAAATTTTTGAGTGAGCAGGGGCTTTATAAAGAAGGCGGGAACCTTTACCGTGAAACAAGGTCAAGCGGTGACGCAATAACCGGAAGGCCTGGAGAAAACGGTCTTGGAAGCATTTCTCCAAACTCTCTTGAAATGTCAAACGTTGATATTGCAGATGAGTTTGTTTCCATGATTACTACACAAAGAGGCTTTCAGGCAAACTCAAAGATTGTGACAACAGTTGATGACATGCTGGCCGAAGTTATAAACATGAAGAGGTAAAATTTGATCCCCTCTCTTTTAAGGGAGGGGATTTTTTTTTAACATTTCTTTTTTCCTTTCTGAGAACTTTCCTTTTTAAAAAAGCCTTTTTTTATTTTTAAATTTAATAATTTTACAATTATGGCATATAAATTGTATATCTGTACTTGTTGATAAAATAAATTTCAGGGGAAAAAATGGCTGAGGAAAAGGAAAAATCCCGGTTTAAAATTACAAGAAAACTTATTATTATAGCGGGCGGAGTCTTTTTGCTTCTTGTTACTGTTCTGTTTGCGGTTTTTATTCTGTTTTTTACGGGCAATGAAGAAAATGAGCAAAAAAATGAAAATGGCCCTGAGGCTTCTGGAAGTACTGTTGTTTATACTCCGGGCCCCGAAGATTTTTATTCCGGGCTTTTAAAATTCGGGGAAATTACTGTAAAACTCAAGCCGGAATTTGAAGAGGAACTCCCGAGAAATTTAAGAGTAACTGTATATGCTGAAGTTATAAATGACAGTGATAAATTCCTTTTGCTGGAAAAAAAGAATCTGATTGAAAATTATCTGATTTCATATTTCAGGGAGAAAAAGCCTTCTGATATTGACGAAATAACAGAAAAAATTATCATCAAGCAGGAAATTTTCAGGAGAATCAATGAAGTTTCAGGCAGAGAAATAATGAAAAATATTTATTTTACGGAGTTTCTTATTCTTGACTGGTGATGTCATAAATTTGACGGCGGAGAAAGATTATGAGTGAAGTATTAACCCAGGAAGAAGTCGACAGTCTCTTAGACGGACTGAGTGCGGGAAAAGTTGAGGCTGAATCCAGTGCTCCCCAGGAAGTTGACGGAGTTGCAAAATATGATTTTGCAAGGCAGGAAAAGGTTATCAGGGGGAGACTTCCCACCTTTGAGGTTATAAATGAACGATTTGCAAGAGAGGTGAGATCAACCCTTTCAGTCCTTCTTCAGACAAACATAGATATAAGTTCCGAATCTCTTGACACTCTTAAGTTTTCTGAATTTGTCAGGTCTCTTCCTGTTCCGACAAGTCTTCATGTATTCAGGATGGATCCTTTGAGGGGGCATGCCCTTCTTGTTATGGATACAGAACTTGTGTTCAACCTTATTGATACTTTTTTCGGCGGCAAAGGTACAGGAAAAGCCAAGGTGGAAGGCCGGGAATTCACTTCAATTGAAGATATCATGATAAAAAAGGTTGTTTCCTCGTGCCTGAAGGATCTTGAAACTGCATGGCAGCCTGTTGAGCCTATCTCAACCTCATTGCAGAGATCAGAGGTGAACCCTCAGTTTGCGGCAATTGTTCCTCCAACAGATCTTGTTATTGTGGCAAGATTTGAAGTGGAGCTTGAACAGGCTGCCGGAAAGCTTACAATTTGTCTTCCCTATGCAATGATTGAGCCGCTCAGGGGAAAACTCTCCTCAGGATTTCAGGCTGAAACTGAAGAAGTCGATTCCACATGGCAGAAAAGGCTCACTGAAATTATCAGGGAATCTTCAGTTAATTTCAAGGTTGTGCTGGGCAAAACTACAATAAGAGGGGAAAAGCTTATCACAATGAGAAAAGGAGATGTTATTCCCCTTGACCAGGATGCTTCTGACCCTCTTAAGGGATATATTGAAGGTGTTGCAAAGTTCAAAGGTTTTGCAGGAGTTAAAAAGGGTTTTCAGGCGTTCAGGATTACAGATAAATTTTAAAACAGTAAATCGGGAGAAATAAAATGGCTGAAGCGGAAAAAGAAAATCAGAATACGGAAAGTGCTGAAGATGAAGAAAAGGAAGATTCCCATGAGGATGCGGGAAGGGATCTGGATTTTATTCTTGATATTCCCCTGGAACTTTCTGTTGAGCTGGGCCGTTCAAAGATGCTTGTAAACGATCTTCTTCAGCTTGGGCAGGGTTCGATTGTCGAACTTAACAAGCTTGCAGGCGAGCCGCTTGAGATCTATATCAACCACAAGCTTGTTGCAAGAGGGGAGGTTGTGGTCGTAAACGAGAAGTTCGGAGTCAGACTTACAGACATCATAAGCCCCATGGAAAGGGTAAGAACCCTTGGAGAATAGGATATTTTATGGAAGGCGGAAGTGTTAATCTTTATGCAGAACTTTTCAAGACACTTGGAATGCTTGCAATTGTTCTTGGAATTTTAGGTACCTGTCTGTATCTTTTAAAAAAATTCATGGCCAGGAATTTTTCCATGGGGGAGAAATCGAAAATAAGGCTTGTTTCTTCTTTTTATCTCGGGAGCAGGGAAAAGCTTGTAATGGTTGATGTGGAAGGCGAAAAGCTTTTACTTGGTGTTACAAGGGAAAATATTTCCCTGATTTCAAAGCTTGGTAAAACAGAAGTAACCGTTGACAGGGAAGAGAACCAGCCTGAATTTTCAAAAATTTTCAAGGAAAATCTTAAAAGCAGATTTTTTAAAAAAGGGAAAAAGGATTAAAATGGGAAATCGGAAACTTTTGTTATGGTTATTTTTCTTCGGTTTTGTCTTGATACCCGGTACTGCTCAGGCAGTCACATTTCCCATCCCATCGATAGAGTTAGGGGTTAAGGCTGCACAAAGTCCTTCAGAGGTTGCGGTTGCCCTTGAAATTATTGCTCTTCTAACAATTCTTACCCTTGCTCCGGCAATTTTGATCCTGATGACGTCGTTTACAAGGATTGTGGTTGTCTTTCATTTTCTCCGGCAGGGGATGGGAATTCAGACCAGCCCGCCAAACCAGGTTCTTGTCGGACTTGCTCTTTTCATGACTTTTTTTGTAATGAAGCCTGTGTGGACAGATATCTATGAAAATGCTCTTGATCCTTATTTGAATGACAAACTCAATTATCAGGAGGCATATTTCAATGCTGAAAAGCCATTGAAGAAATTTATGCTTGCCAATACAAGAGAAAAGGATCTCGCTCTTTTCATAAGCTCTGCAGACGCTGTAAAGCCGCAGACAAAAGAGGACGTAAATATTTTACATCTTATTCCAGCTTTTGTTATAAGCGAACTTAAAACGGCATTTATAATAGGGTTCATGATTTATATTCCATTTATTGTTATAGATATGGTTGTGGCCAGTGTTCTTTTATCAATGGGTATGATGATGCTTCCGCCGATTATGATTTCCCTTCCATTCAAGCTGATGCTTTTTGTTCTTGTAGACGGATGGAATCTTTTAATCGGATCAATGATAAAAAGTTTTGTTGTTCCCTGAAAGGAGAGTCTATGACTCCGGAATTTATTGTAAGTTTTATTAAAGAAGCCATTATCCTCACAATAATTATTTCAATGCCCATGCTTGGAATAGGACTTATTGTAGGTGTTGCCATAAGTATATTTCAGGCTGTGACCTCCATTCAGGAAATGACTCTTATTTTTGTTCCAAAGATTATTGCTGTTTTTCTGGCTCTTCTTTTGTTTGCTCCGTGGATGCTGGATAAACTTTCTGCTTTTACCATAAGAATTATTACTAATCTTCCCAATTACATAAGATAAAAATGGAAATTTTAAATCTTTTTTCACCCGAAGAGTTCAGGCATTTTCTTCTGATTTTACTGAGAGTCTCTGTGATTTTATTTCTGTTTCCAATTTACGGGAGTGAAGTTGTGCCTGTAATGGTCAAGGCCGGTCTTTCACTTGTAATAACTCTTTGTCTTTTTTCCATTGTCCATGCAGATCCTTCAGTATTTCCTGAAAAGGTTTTTTCCGCTCCTGTTCTTGTGGTTACAGAGCTTTTCATAGGGCTTTGTCTTTCTCTTGGGGTACGGCTTTTTTTTGCGGCCACACAGGTTGCAGGCGTTCTGATAGGATTTCAGATGGGTTTCTCCATGATAAACGTTGTAGATCCCCAGTCCGGGAGTCAGGTTTCAATAATGGATCAGGTTGCTTACTGGGTAGTTCTTGTTGTTTTCCTTATTTTAAACGGACATCACCTTATAATTAATGCCCTTGTTGAAAGTTTCAGAATTATGCCCGTCGGAGGGGGGATTTTTCTTGAAAAAGGTCTTTTTGACATGATGGGAGAGTTCGGGGGAGCTGTTTTTTCAATTTCTGTAAAAATGGGTGCTCCTGTAATTGCTTCACTTTTTTTTACATCAGTGGCATTTGGAATTATTTCAAAGTTTGCTCCTCAGATTAACGTGATGATAGTTGCTTTTCCGGTCAAAATCATTATAGGACTTTTTCTTTTCGGGTTTATGCTTGAGATTGCATCATATTTTACGGCCGGATATGTAAGGGATTTTTATGGGATTTTGATTCATACACTGAATTTTTTATCAGGCAGGGCAGGAGCTTCATAACCAATGGCAGAAGATGACGGACAGGAAAAAACCGAAGACCCGACGCCCCGGAAAAGGCAGAAGGCAAGAGAAGACGGTCAGGTTGCAAAAAGCATAGAACTTGTTTCCGTTGCCATTCTTTTTTTTGCGGTAGGCGCTCTTCATCTTGCATCCGGATTCATTTATTTAAATATGGAAAAGATTTTTTATGAATCCTTTAATTTCGGAGTAATAAAAGATCCTGATATCAAATCTTTTCTTTTCTTTTTTTATGCTGTTGTAAAATACAGTGCTCTTGCAATGGCTCCGGTCCTTATTGCTGTTTTCCTTGCAGCACTTTTTTCAAATCTGTTTCAGGTCGGTTTTTTTGTCTCCTGGAAGGCTGTAGAGCCAAAAGGAAGCAAGATAAATCCAATAAAAGGATTCGGCAGGCTTTTTTCCATGAAGTCTGTTTTTGATCTGGTAAAAAGCATTTTTAAAATAACAATAATTTTCACCCTTGCCTATTTTGCTGTGGCCTACGACAAAGAGGGACTTTTAAGACTTTATGACAATGAAGTCGGAGGTATCTTTATTTATCTCATGAAGACTTCCTTCAGAATTTTTGTCTGGATTCTGATTGTGATGATAATTCTGGCTGTTATTGACTATCTTTATCAGAAATGGGATTTCGAGCAGAAAATTAAGATGTCAAAGCAGGAGGTCAAGGATGAAATGAAACAGACAGAAGGTGACCCCCATGTAAAGTCCAGAATCAGACAGCTTCAGGCAGAAGCTGCAAGAAACAGGATGATGGCTGAAGTACCCAAGGCTGATGTCGTGATAACAAACCCCACCCATATTGCAGTTGCCCTGAGATATGATCAGCTCAACATGAGCGCACCCAAGGTTCTGGCCAAGGGAGCAGGCCGTGTTGCTGAAAGAATAAAGGAAATTGCAGCCCGGGAAAAAATCCCTGTAATAGAACAGCCTCAGTTGGCACGAAATTTGTTTAAGGTAGTAGACATAGGGGAACAGATCCCTTCGGAATTTTTTCAGGCTGTGGCTGAAATTCTTGCCCAGGTGTACCAGATGAAGAACAAAGCCTGATAATAATTAGATTTTCTTGTGTCATAATATTGACGGATTTATGAAAAGCGGGGAAATAATGGCGGAACAGGGTCAGGGAGTTTTAAAATCGATTAAGGCAGATGCAGCTGATATTGGAATGATAGTTGCCATAGTAGGAATTCTTATGGCTATGATAATTCCTCTTCCTGCATTTATTCTCGATTTTCTGCTGGCCTTAAACATTACCCTTGGAATTATAATTCTTATTACAACAATGTATACTGAAAAGCCTCTTGAATTTTCAGTTTTCCCTTCGGTTCTTCTCATGCTTACACTTTTCAGACTTTCCCTGAATGTTGCGTCCACAAGGCTTATCCTTTTAAGGGGTAATGAAGGGGAAGGAGCTGCAGGTGCTGTTATCCAGTCTTTCGGGCGCTTTGTGGTCGGCGGTGACTATATAGTCGGGATGATAATTTTTGTTATCCTTGTTCTGATAAACTTCATAGTAATAACAAAGGGTGCAGGAAGAATTGCAGAAGTTGCCGCAAGATTTACCCTTGATGCCATGCCCGGAAAGCAGATGGCTATAGATGCGGATCTCAATGCAGGAATAATAGACGAGAATGAAGCAAGGGAAAGAAGAGACGTGATAAGGCGTGAATCTGAATTTCACGGAGCAATGGACGGTGCCAGCAAATTTGTAAGAGGGGATGCGGTTGCAGGTATAATAATTACAATTATAAACATAATCGGCGGTCTTATAATAGGAATGATGAAGGGCATGCCGCTTGCGGACGCTGCCCAGAACTATACAATTCTTACAGTTGGTGACGGCCTTGTCAGTCAGATTCCCGCTCTTGTAATCTCAACCGCTGCAGGTCTTCTTGTTTCAAGAGGCGGTGCCGACGGAAAGCTCGGCGGAGACCTGTACAAGCTTTTATCCTCAAAAACAACTCCAATTTATATAGGTTCTGCAATAGTTTTGGGACTTGGACTTGTTCCCGGACTTCCTACAGTTCCTTTTGCAAGCCTTGGAATTCTTCTTGGCATCGGTGCATTTTTAATTTCAAAGGGACTTGGTGAAAAGGAAGAGGAAGAAGCAAAAGGAAAAGAAGAGGCGGAAGAAAGACCTGCCGGTCCTGAGGAAGTTGATGAACTTCTTTCAATGGATCTTATGGAGCTTGAGGTGGGATACGGACTTATTCCGCTTGTGGATGCTTCAGAGCCCGGAAACATTCTTGAAAGAATAAGGTCAATAAGACGTCAGTTTGCAACTGAAATGGGTATTGTTGTTCCTCCGATTCATATAAGAGACAATTTAAAACTCAACTCATCTGAATACAGATTTCTTATCAAGGGGGTTGAGGCAGCCAAGTTTGAAATTATGCCCGATCATTTTCTTGCAATGGATCCCGGAGACGTAATACAGAAGGTGAGCGGAATTCCGACCATTGAACCTGCCTTCGGCCTTGACGCAATATGGATACCCAAAGACAGGGAAGAGGATGCAAAGCTTGCAGGATACACAGTAGTTGATCCTTCAACTGTAATGGCGACACACTTGACTGAAGTTATCAGAAACAACGCTTTTGAGCTTCTTGGACGCCAGGAGGTTCAGCATCTGCTTGACAACCTTTCCAAATCAAGTCCAAAGGCCGTTGAGGAGCTTGTTCCTTCTCTCATGTCCCTTGGAATGGTTCAGAAGGTTCTCCAGAATCTCCTTGCAGAAAGAGTTTCCATAAGAGACCTGCTTACAATAGTCGAGACCCTTGCAGATTATGCAACAATGACAAAGGATCCTGATATTTTGACAGAGTATGTAAGGCAGAAGCTTTCAAGGTCTATTCTTTCCCAGTATCTTACAAATGACGGCAATCTCAATGTTATCGTGCTTGACAGAAAAATTGAAGAGCTCCTGAACAACAGCATACAGAAAACTGAACACGGAGCTTATCTTGCAATGGAACCTAAAATGGCTGAGCAGATTATCTCATCGATTAAAAGAAAGGCTGAAGATGTACTGAATTCAAATATTCAGCCGATAGTACTCTGTTCTCCAAATGTAAGAAGGCATTTAAGAAAACTTACAGAGCAGTATATTCCTTCAGCCGTAATAATTTCTTATGCTGAAGTTCCACAGAATATAAGTCTTAAAACCATAGGAAAGGCGGAGATCTGATATGAATGTAAAAACTTTCCGGGGCAGGTCTGTTCAGCAGGCCGTCTCAATGATTAAATCTGAAATCGGGCCTGATGCTGTGATTCTTTCCACAAAAAGAGTGCCGAAAAACAGAACCAACCCCTACGGAGAGCAGGTTTTTGAAGTGACCGCATCCTTGCCGGAAAAAGAACAGGCATTTGATTCACGACCGGTTCATCCGGAAAAGAGTATGAAATCCTGCTCTAAAAAAGATTTCAAAAAGTCTATCGATGATTTTGATTTCAGATCTTCAGCAAAAAAAGAAACCGGAGATGATATTTTTAATGAGATTCAATCCATAAAAGACCTTTTGGTCACTCTCCAGAAGAATGAAAATATACCGGAATACATATTCAGATTTCCAGGCGCTTCTTCTGTTTATTCAAGGCTTGTTGAAAGCGGCGTTTCATCTGCACTTGCAGGGAAAATAATAAAAAGAGCATATTCAATGGAAAAAAATCTTAAATCAAGCCCTGACTCATTCAGAAAAAGGGTTTTTGAAGATATTGTTTCCATGGTTGAAACTAAAGATCCGTTTGAAGAAAACGGGCAGAGGTGTGCAGCAGCCTTCATAGGGCCCACAGGAGTAGGAAAGACAACCACAATTGCAAAAATTGCTGCTGATTTGACAATCAACAAAGGCAGGAAGGTGGGGCTTGTTTCAGTTGACAACTACAGAATAGGGGCCCTTGAACAGCTGAAGA
>JBFWJK010000134.1:0-9762 GCA_050253255.1 Desulfobacteraceae bacterium
TCAAAGCAGTCTTTTAAAACCTGTGATTTAAATTCTTTGCTATAAACTTGTTCAGATTTTATTTCCCCCATCTTTTGCTCCTTTCTTACTCTGTTTTTTAACATAACTACGAGCAAAATGTCTCCATATTATATAGGGGGTTAAAGAGAGGGGACAATTTTATCGAGCTTATGATCATTGTTGAATTTTTCATATTCTAAAATAGCATTTTTTTTCTGTTTATCATTTATATGAGCATAACGGAGTGTTGTCTCAATCTGCTTGTTCCCTAAGAGCTCTTTAACCTGATATACATTTCCTGAACTCGCCATAGTTCTTGTACCAAATGTATGACGTAAATTGTGGAAACTCAAACGGTCTAGACGGTCTCTACCTTCATTAAATTTAAGATTTTTTAAAGCTCTCGCAAAAGCCGATGGAGTGTAAGTGTGTGGTTTTCCATTCTTTAAAGAAAAAACATAATCAGAATTTCTCTCTTCAAATCTTCTATTTAAGGCTTTAAAAACACGCTCAGTCATAGCTATCGTTAGAGTTTCATAAACTTTATTATTTAAACCTCTTGAGGTAATTTGTTTGTTTACAAAGTCTATATCCTGCCATTTCAAATTAAATAAACTGCCACGCCTTAAACCTGTATCAAACCCTAGAACTACTAAATCATGTACCTGCCTATTAACCAACTCCAGATAATCTAAAAGTTTCTTTTCTTCTTCATAAGAGAAAACTCTTTCTTTTTTGTTTTTGACAGGCTCAAGCTCAAAACGCCTGCTTTCAGTTGGACATCTTTTTTCGGTAAGTTCATCATCAAGCGCAAATTGCCAAACATGATGAAGTGTAGAAAAAACATGTTGAATTGTTCTTGGCTTTCTTCCTGCTTTTTGCATGTTTTCTTGAATTTTTGAACAATCTTCAATTGTGATTTCGTTGAAAGATTTTTTACCGATAACAGGATTTATCCAATAGTCAAAATGCCGAACTTGAGTTTTATAAGTTTTTTCTGTTTTTTTTATTTTTGCTGTGGGCAGATATGTTTCAGATACAAAATCTTTAAAAGGAATATTTTTTTTATATTTAATTCTTTCTTGTCTAGCTTGTTCTTGATATTGTTCTTCAAAGTATGCTGACAAGTCTTTTCCGTCACGAATAAGAGGTTTTAATTCATAATACCTGTCTCTTGCCTGTCTTAACGATAAACCTTTTTTACCATCCAAGTCAGCGGGGCCGATACTATATTTTTTTTCTACACCAGAAAGATAATAACGGATAATCCAACTTAAAGAACTTTGTTTTAATAAATATAGAGTTCCTGCTCCCCTTTCTCCATCAACTTTTATCCTGTTTTTAATTTTGATATTTTTTTTAAGCTCAGAAACATTCATTTTTTTAGTCTCACTTTTGTAAATCTTATGTCCGGTTCTATGTCCGGTTATTTTTTAAAAAATGGTAAAGCAAAGTAAATGTCAGTAATAGTACTTTACGCTACAAGCCCTTTAAAATCAAGGCTTAATTAGGTTTTGATATAGGTTGGTAATCTAAAGTAAAACGGACTACGAATCCGTAGGTCGGGGGTTCGAATCCCTCCAGGCGTGCCATAAAAATCAAGGCCCTTGAGATTTCTCAACAGGGCCTTTTTTTTGTTGTATTTTCAAAGGTTTGATTGGATTGAAAGGTACTTATAATCAGTCTCTGTCAAGAAAAGAATCCCCTTTTAGATCAAGTTCCATAAAGATTGCACCTTCCAGAGGATTTATGCAGTAAGGAAGGGTCTTTTTAAACCCGAGCTTTGTATAAAGATTTACGGCATCAGAGAGACTTTCGAGAGTATCAAGGCGCATGCATGAGTATCCAAAATTTATGGCGGTTACAATTGTTTTCTGCGCAAGTTTTCTTCCAAGTCCTTTCCCTCTTGCTTCAGGTCTTACAAAAAGACGCTTCATCTCACATATGTCACTGGCAATTTTTCTGACTGCAACGCATCCTGCAGGTATTCCATTGTCAAGCGCAATGAAAAGCTGACCATAAGGGGGAGAATATTGTCCCGGCAGATCTGCCAGTTCTTTTTCAAATCCCTGAAAACAGAGATCAACCCCCAGGAATTTTTCGTATTCTCTGAAAAGTACCCGTATATTTTCAATTTCATTTTTTGTTTGTGCTTGTTTTATTTCCATTTATTCATTCAAGATCTTTATATAAAAAGTTAATGGCGAATACAAAAAACCGGCTGTCATAACTGAATTAAAGATGAAAATTTTTTGTGACAGACTGATTTTCTTCTTTAACGGAATAATAGATAAAAAAAATTCAGATTTCATTCAACCTCTAAATAGAAGGACAAACCTGATTAAAAGCTTTTTATTTTTGTGTTAATTAAAATCTTTGATTGAAACTGGTATAGTCAGTGAAGAGGATTTAATGTGTAAAGGCAGATAAAAACAGAGAATATCCTATTGCCCACATTGTAATTCCTACTAATGCGTCCAGAATTTTCCACGATATTTCATTTCTGAATATTGGGCTTAAGAAAGAAGCACAAAGGCTTAAGCTGAAAAACCAGAGTATAGATGCGCTGACAGCACCAGTTCCGAAAAAAATTTTTCCTGAAGATTCAACTGAAGAGCTTATGCTTCCAAGAAGAAAGACTGTATCAAGGTAAAAATGGGGGTTTAATAGTGTAACGCCAAGTGTTGCAATGATTATTTTTTTTATTGATTCTTCCTTTTGAAACTCCAGATCTATTTTTCTTTTTTTTAATGAAGATATAAATGAGTTTAATCCGTAAAAAAATAAAAAACAGCAGCCAAGAACAGAAATAGTTTTTTCAAGAAATACGCTGGCTGAAACAATTTTTGAAGACAAGTAAATGCCAAGAGTTATGAATATCAAATCACAAATGCAGCAAATAAGGGGAATGAGAACAATCCTGTTCTTTTTTATTCCCTGGCTTAAAATAAAAGCGTTTTGAGCACCTATGGCTGCAATAAGACTTCCGCCTGCTGCAAAACCTTTTAAAAAAACACTTACCATTTTATTTTCTCCGAACTTTTAAATTTTTAACTTAAACTGAAAAAAATTCTGTATCACAATTAATTCCTGTCTATCTCTTTTTTATGGTTAAATAAAATTAATAATTTTAATTTATTATAAATTTTGCTAATGTTTTTTTATGTTTGATTATAAATTAATAGAAGCATTTGCAGCAGTCATTACAGAGCAGGGATTTGAAAAAGCATCCTTAAAGCTCAATATTACCCAGTCTGCAATTTCACAGAGGATAAAACTTCTTGAAGAGCAGACAGGGCAGGTTCTTATTGTTAGATCCACTCCTCCTAAAGCTACAGTTCACGGGAAAAAACTTTTAAAACATTTTCAGATGGTTGCACATCTTGAAAATGAGCTTAATAACGATTTTTTTTATGAAGAAAAATCAGATTTCCGGAAAATTTCTGTTGGAGTAAATGCAGACAGCCTTGCCACCTGGTTTATGGATATATGCTATTCTTTTTTAGATGATAAAAAATACATAATAGATATCAGAGTAGATGATCAGGATGAAACTGACAAAATGCTTAAAAACGGCGAGGTTTCAGGTTGTATAGGGTCAAAGAAAATTTTTGTTCAGGGGTGCAAAACTGTATGTCTTGGTAAAATGAAATACAGGGCTGCTGCTTCAAAAACTTTTGTGAAAAAGTATTTTAAAAAAGGATTTTCTTTAAACTCTGTTGAAAAAGCACCGCTTGTTCTTTTTAACAGAAAGGACAGGCTTCATGATAATTTTTTAAAAATGGTTTTTGACAGGGAAATCTTAAATCTTCCTTCTCATTTTATACCTTCTTCAGAAAAGTTTCTTGAATTTATTTTAAAGGGATATGCCTATGGAATTGTTCCTGAACATCAGGCAGAAAAATTTTTTGAAAACGGATCACTTCTGCAGCTGACTGAAATAACTTTTGATGTTCCTCTTTACTGGAACTGCTGGAATATTAAATCTGAAATTATTGATGATTTTACAAAAACCCTTTTAAAAAATACAAAAAAGGAGCTTCATGACATTGATAAATAAATGTGTTCCAGAGCACATAACGGCTCTGGAACAAAAATTTTTTAGTGGCTTAGTACCTGCTCAAGAAGTGCCGGGTTGTCAGTCATGACACCATCAGCTCCTATGGAATAAATCTGCTTTTCCATTTCTTTTTTTTCATTCACAGTCCATACATAAGATAAAATTTTTTCAAAAACAAAACTTTAAGTGCAGCCAAAAAATTGAACAGATAAATAAAAATAGTGGAAAAGGAATTGATAAATTATTGATATTTGTATTTTATAATACTTTAAACAGGATTTGGTTAAATATTAAAAAATCAGTAATTTTGTATCTGTATACGAAATATCAGTGTGCTGATTTTTGAATTTTAAGAGTTTTATCTTTACCGTTTAAACAAAGAACGTCTGTTTGTAATAAGTGTCTGAATTTTAAGATGATAATATATTTTGCCTGAATTGCTTATGTAATTACATATATATGCTTTAGTCGCTGAAAACGATAAAATATTTGACTGAACTTTAAAAAGAGACTAGGAAACTCAGAGTAAATCATCTGAATATGTATAATGCAGAATCTGTCTTTGGGAGGATTGTTTGATAAAATTTACAAACGTTAATAAATGGTACGGAGATCTTCATGTTCTGAAGGATATAAATCTGGAAATAGAACAGGGAGAGGTGGTTGTTATATGCGGACCAAGCGGTTCAGGAAAATCGACCCTGATTCGTTGTATAAACAAGCTTGAACCTGTACAGGAAGGTAAAATCGTTGTTGACGGAATGGATATTAATTCTCCTCAGACAAACCTTACCCTTCTAAGAGCTGAAGTAGGATTTGTTTTTCAGCAGTTCAATCTTTACCCCCATATGACAGTGCTTGAAAATATCATGCTTGCTCCAACAAAAGTAAGAAGGATAAGGCCCGGGAAAGTAAAAAAACTTGCAATGGATCTGCTTGAAAAAGTGAACATTCCTGATAAGGCAGATTCTTATCCCTCTCAGCTTTCCGGAGGGCAGCAGCAGAGGGTTGCAATTGCAAGAGGTCTTGCAATGAGCCCCAAAATAATGCTTTTTGACGAGCCTACCTCAGCCCTTGATCCTGAGATGATAAATGAAGTTCTTGATGTAATGAAAGCTCTTGCAAAGGAAGGGATGACAATGGTCTGTGTTACCCATGAAATGGGTTTTGCAAGGGAAGTGGCGGACCGGGTAATATTTATGGACGGCGGTCTTTTGATCGAGCAGAATTCTCCGGATGAGTTTTTTACAAATGCTCAGAATGAGAGGACAAAAGAGTTTTTAAGCAAAATTTTGAGTCATTGATAAGGATTTCAGATCAGGGTGAGGAGATGAAATCCTTTTTTTATGTGGTATGATTTATATTTGGGTCAACTAACTTAAACTAAATTGGGAGGGATTAGGATGCGCAGATTTAACATCTGTTTTCTACTTGCAGTTCTTGTTGCTTTTTCAGGTTCTTTTGCCTGGGCAGGACCAACCTATGACAAGGTAATGAAAGACAAGGTTGTCAGAGCCGGCATTATGACAGACTCTATTCCGGGTGCTTACTACAATGAAAAAAGTGAATGGGTGGGGTTTGACGTAGATATAGCTGAAGAGATTGCAAAAAGGCTTGGATGCACTCTTGAAAGAGTTCCAGTAAGCAACAAGACAAGAATTGCCTTTGTTCAGCAGGGCAGAATCGATATGTCTGTTGCAAACATGACTCATAAGCGTGAAAGAGATAAGTCGATTGATTTTTCAATTACATATTTTTTTGACGGACAAAAGCTTCTTGCCAAAAAAGGTGAGTTCTCAAAATGGGAGGATTTTGTCGGTAAAAAAATAGCCACAATGCAGGGCACAACTTCTGAAATAAATGTAAAAAACCTTCTTAAAAGACTCGGTGATCCAGATTATGAAAAGAATGTAATTTCATTCCAGAAAGAATCTGAATGCTTTCAGGCTCTTCAGATGGGAAGAGTTGCAGCCTGGAGTACTGATTCAACAATCCTTCTTGGATATGCAGCAAAAAAACCCCGCACATTTGAGCTTGTAGGTGATTTTTTCAGTGATGAACCATACGGAATCGGGCTTCCTGAAGATGACTCCAAATGGAGAGATGCAGTAAACTTTGCAATTCAGGATATGTGGAAGGACGGAACATACATGAATATTTACAATAAGTGGTATGGACCGGATACTCCTTACTATTTTCCTATGACAGAACAGATTGAAATGTGGCCATAATTTAAGGCTGCTTTTTTTTTATATAAGCCCGGTTTTCCGGGCTTATCTGTTTTATGTTTCCGTTAATTTTTACCTGTAATTGTGCCGGATCAGGTCTTAACTGGTCCGGAATTTACAGCAAAGGTTTGTTATGATCAGATACTGGCTTGAAAAGAAATATGTGCAGTACTCATCAGTTTTTTTGCTTCTGGTGCTGACAGGCTATTATTTAAAATTTCATTTTGATTTTGGTTACAAATTTGACTGGAGTGTAATATTTTCCGTCAATCAGACATATGGGGAACATTTCGGGCTGAGCCTTTTAAACGGTCTGAAACTTACCTTTAAAATTTCTGTTATAAGCTCTGTCATAGCTCTGTGTCTGGGAACATTTTTCGGTCTTGGAAGACTTTCAGCTTTCAAGCCTCTGAAATGGCTCTCAACGGTTTATGTAGAGTTTTTCAGAAACACACCTCTTCTGATTCAGCTTTTTTTCTGGTATTTTGCTTTTCCAATGGGACTTCCTGAAAATGCAAGAACTTTTCTTTTTGATCACAATTTTGAATTCTGGTGCGCAACAATAGGGCTTTCTGTCTATACAGGGTCGTTTATGGCAGAAATTGTAAGGGCAGGTCTCCAGTCGATCCCTAAAGGTCTTCTTGAAGCTGCTTATTCAAGCGGTTTGAGCTATCTTCAAGTTCTGAGGAAAATAATTCTTCCAATTGCGTTCAGAAATATCATTCCTCCTCTTGGAAGCGAGTTTCTCAATAACATGAAAAATTCATCGCTTGCTATGGTTGTAGGAGTTGCTGAGCTTACATGGCAGTCTCAGCAGGTTGAATCACTGACCTTCAAGGGTTTTGAAGCTACTACCGCCGCAACAGTTCTTTATCTTCTGCTGTCGTTTGCAATTTCACTTATCTTAAATATTGTCAATTCAAGGCTCAGGATAGACGGTTCAAAAAGAAATCTTTATTCAAAAATCGGAGATTTAATATTCACTCCTTTTGCAATTATAATAAAATATGCAAAAAGACCTTATCACATATATATTTACAGAGAACGCTCAGGTTTCTCATCTGGAAATTATTCTCATTTCCAGGTGATTATGAAAAAAACTTTTTCTTTTTGCACTAAAGGATTTGTGCTGTCCCTTAAAATATTATTTACCGCAATGCTTTTTTTCATATTTTTCAAGTTTTTAAAGGGAATTATGGGATTTGATTTTTCGGTGATAAAAGATAATTTAAGGTACCTTCTTATCTGGAGGTTCCCCAATGGCAGTGAAAATGAGCTTTTCATGGGGCTTGGAGGTCTTTCATATTCCATACTTATGGCAGTTATAGCAATTGGTGTGAGTTTTTTTATTGGTCTGGCTGCAGGGATAGCAAGAACTTCAGACAATCTTATATTCAGGCTTCCTGCTCTGGCATATATTGAAATAATAAGGGGCAACCCTTTAATTATAGTCATTTTCTGGGTATATTTCTTTATTCCTGTTGTTACAGATGCTTTTTTTGATGTTTTCTGGTCTGCCACAATTGCATTGACAATTTTTACAGGAGCTTATCTTGCAGAGATAGTCAGGGCTGGTATTGAAAACCTCCCGAAAGGTCAGTTTGAGGCTGCTTATTCAACCGGTCTTTCATATTTTCAGACCATGAGGATGATTATTCTGCCGCAGGCCCTGAAGCAGATGATTCCGGCAATAGTGGGTCAGTTTATAGCAATATTCAAGGATACGTCGCTTGCTTATGTAATTGGTGTGCTTGAACTCACTTTTGTTGCTCAGGGGCTTAACAACCGGCTTATGGTTCATCCTTTTGAAATTTACACAACTGTTGCAGTCCTTTATTTCACATGCTGCTATCTTATGAGCCTTTATGCCAGAAAGCTTGAAAGAAAGCTTACTCCTGAGGGAGAAACTTCTCTTGTAATGTAGAAGAAGTTCGTTGTGAGTTTGACAGTCATTAAAAATATTCGTGTTAATCAAAAAAATTTTTAAGCGGTTATACTAGTTTTATTTCGGCGGACCATAATTTATTATGACCGCCGTTTTATTTATCTTTCCATCTTTTTAGCCTGGGAATTTTTCTTGTAAATATCCATGCTATAAAGCCTGGCATTCCCATTTCCTTCATTTTTTCCATACAGAACTTCTGCATTTTTTCAGGTGTGTCAATTTCTGGAGAAGTAAACTCTCCGTCACGGAAGCAGTAACTGCAATATAAGATATTTCTGCTGCCGCACAAATCAGTTCCTCCTTTTTCAGGGTCATGCTTAATCGGCATTCCACAGCTCTGGCATATGTTTTTCATATTGTCTCCTGTTTTTTTCAAGTCTTAAAGATTATAATTTTGCTGAAATCGGAATGAGACCTTTTTCAGATTAAATTCGGCTGCTGGAAGCTAGTTTAATTCCAAGCCATATAAATAATACCCCAAGACCTTTGTCCATCAATCCGGATATTCTGGCATTGCCTGAAAGGTAACCTGTTAATTTGCCTCCTGCGAGAACAAGAGGAGGTTCAACAACAGCTGCAACCGCAATTATAAGAAATCCGTGAACAAAAAGCTGGATTCCAGCAGGACCTGCCCCTGCCTCAACAAACTGAGGAAGAAATGCAAGAAAAAAAACAGCAACTTTGGGATTTAATATTGATACAAACATTCCCTGTTTGAAAATTTTTCTGAAATTCTGAAGTGCCGGCTCATTTTTAACATTCAGGGTTTCTCCTCTGGATTTTATAGCCTGAATACCAATCCAGACAAGATAAAAGGCTCCGATCCATTTTATCGAAGAAAATGCAATGGCAGAAGCGGCAATAACTGCTGATAATCCAAGAGCTGCAAATGTTACATGAAACAATGCCCCTGTCCATATTCCAAACATTGCTGAAAAACCTGACTTAACACCGCCTTTTGCAGTCTGGCCCAAAATAAATGCCATGTCAGGCCCCGGGCATAGATTTAAAAGAAATGCTGCCGAAAAAAATGTTGCCCAGTGGGCGGTTGAGTAATTTAAAAGCATTATAAATCCCTTTGAAGAGTGTTTGGTTTCCACTAAGCAGTTAACCTGCCTGATCATTTCTTGATTCAAGAGTGCTTAGATAAAAGTATTTTATCTTCATACCGTTCAGTTTGAGCAGTGTATTGTAAAGTATTCTCCTGAGTCTTATCAGTCTGTGGATTGCTGATTTGATTTCAGTACCTGCAATCAGCATGTTTTGGGAAACTTCAAGCATACTCAGAATTTCTTTACTGTATCCCTGATCCAGATCATTGGTCGCTTTGATGCTTTTCACAACAGATAAAAGTTCTTTTTTTGCCTCACCTGAATTTCCCTGTGCAACAGATTCTATTATAAAAGAGACATCTTCCATAATCTGGCTTAGAAATGCTGCCTGATAATTACCCGATCACATTTTATCTGCCAAGATTAATCCTTTCTTTCTGCATAAACTAATTTAGCTTAAATTATTTTTACTGCAAT
>JBFWJK010000135.1:0-9722 GCA_050253255.1 Desulfobacteraceae bacterium
CATCTGATTCACGGACCCATAGGCTGTGCTGCATACACCTGGGATATAAGAGGAGCATTATCAAGCGGGCCTGAACTGCACAGGCTGAGTTTTTCCACTGACTTAAGGGAAAGAGACATAATTTTCGGAGGTGAGAAAAAACTTGAAGCAGCACTTGATGAGCTTATTACAAGACACAATCCAAAGGCAGCCTTTGTTTATTCAACATGCATAGTCGGAATAATCGGAGATGATCTTGGTGCTGTGTGCAGAAAAATGACAGAACTTAAAAAAATCCCTGTAATTCCTGTCCAGTCGGAAGGATTTAAAGGAAGCAAAAGGGAAGGATATTTTGCTGCCTGCAAAGCCATGTTTACCCTTGTTGGAACAAAGGAACCGGAAAATATATCTCCTGTATCAGTAAATATTTTAGGCGATTTCAACCTTGCCGGAGAAATCTGGATAATAAGGGATTATCTAAAGAAAATGGGAGTTGAAGTTGTTGCAAACATAACAGGTGACGGAAGGGTTGACGACATCAGAAGGTGTCATGGTGCAGCACTCAATCTTGTTCAGTGCTCAGGAGCAACCCTTGATCTTGCAAAAATGATGAAGGAAAAATTTAACATACCTTTTTTAAGGGTTTCATACCTTGGAATCGAAGATATGGCTGAGTCTCTTTATATTGTTGCAGACCATTTTTCCCATATTGACAAGGATATTGAAGAAAAAACAAGGCAGCTTGTAAAAACCGAGCTTGAGCAGATCATGCCTGAAATCAGGAAAATCAGGGAAGAACTTAACGGAAAAAAAGCTGCAATCTATGTTGGAGGTGCATTCAAGGCCTTTTCACTTGTAAAGGCTTTCAGAAGAATAGGGATGAGTGTTGTACTTGTGG
The DNA here is from genome assembly GCA_050253255.1 of Desulfobacteraceae bacterium. Taxonomy (GTDB): domain Bacteria; phylum Desulfobacterota; class Desulfobacteria; order Desulfobacterales; family JACKCP01; genus JACKCP01. The sequence goes on from JBFWJK010000135.1 coordinate 878, forward strand.
GTTCCCAGACAGGAACTGATGAGGATTACAGGGAGCTTGCAAAGATAACTGATCCCGGAACTGTGATTGTGGATGATTCAAACCCACGTGAACTTTCTGATTTTATTGTGGAAAAAGGTGTTGACGTGTTTGTGGGCGGAGTAAAGGAAAGACCCATTGCATACAAGCTTGGAGTTGCGTTCTGCGATCACAACCATGAAAGAAAAATAGCTCTGGAAGGTTTTACAGGTATGTTAAATTTTGCAAGGGAAATTCATAATTCAGTTACAAGTCCTGTGTGGAAATTTCACCCTGCAAGGCTTTCAGTAGTCGGGGAAACAGGTTCGGAGGTGTGCTGTGGCTGAAAATCATGTTTCAACAACAAATGCGTGCAAAATGTGTACACCAATGGGAGCATCGCTTGCCTTCAGAGGAGTTAAGGGTTCCATGCCTTTTATTCACGGTTCCCAGGGGTGCGCCACTTATATGAGAAGATATATAATCAGTCATTTCAGGGAGCCTGCCGATATTGCATCTTCATCCCTTGGTGAAAAGCATGCGGTTTTCGGAGGAGCTCCGAATCTGAAAAAAGGCATTTTAAATGTTACTGAAAAGTACAATCCTGAAATGATAGGTATTGCATCGACATGTCTTACTGAAACAATAGGCGATGATCTTAAAATGATTACAACCGAATTTTTAAGTGAATTTGCAGACCTTGATCTTCCCCATCTTGTGACAGTTTCAACTCCAAGCTATTCAGGAACCCATCTGAACGGGTGGAAGCTTGCTGTAAGATCCATGATAGAAAAGTTTGCAGGGAGTTCACCGGCTCTTACTGCAGATAATACCATAAATATCTTCCCTAACTTTCTCTCTCCTGCCGATATCCGGCTCCTGTCGGGGATATTCAGGGAATACGGTCTGAAAACAATGATTCTTCCCAACATTTCAGACACCCTGGATTCCCCCTCATGGGAGGAATATATCAATATTCCAGAAGGAGGGACTTCGGTAAATGAAATTGCACTGTCTCACAGGTCAAAGGCAAGTATTGAGTTGGGATATTTTCACAAAGGAGAAAGTGCAGGTTCATATCTTGAAGAAAATTTCAGTGTGAAAAATTATAATCTTCTTCCTCCTGTTGGTATGAGGGCTACAGATGTTCTTCTTTCGGCAATCGAGGAAATTACAGGACTTGAAAGACCGCAAAGGTTTGTAAATGAAAGGGGAAGGCTCATAGATGCTCTTGTTGACGGACACAAATATATCAACTTCAAAAAAGCTCTTGTATACGGTGATGAAGATTTTGTTGTCTCAATGGTTTCCTTTCTTTGCGAAACAGGGGTTAAGCCTGTAATTGCTGCAAGCGGTGGAAAGGCAGATTTAAGAAAAAGAATTGAAGCAATTTGTGAAGGCTTTTGTCCATGTCCTCTTGTTCTGGAAGATTCAGATTTTGACACAATAGAAATCGCGGCAGCAGATATAAAGCCTGATTTAATGATCGGAAACTCCAAAGGTTTTAAAATTTCAAAAAAACTTGGAATTCCTCTTATAAGGGCAGGATTTCCAATTCATGACAGGTTTGGAGGCCAGAGAATAATTACAACAGGCTATGAGGGAGCACTGAGTCTTTTGGATTTAATTGTGAATACAGCCATTACCACTCTTCAGGAAGAAACAAGGGTGGGATACGGATATATGTAAAGAGGTGATATTATGAAATCAGATTCTTCAACACACCCATGTTTCAATAAAAATGCATCCGGAAAATACGGAAGGGTTCATCTTCCAGTAGCTCCCAAATGCAATGTAAGCTGTAATTTCTGCAACAGAAAATACGACTGCGTCAACGAATCAAGACCAGGCGTTACAAGTGCGGTTTTAACCCCGTATCAGGCCAGGCAATATATGAGGCTTGTAATGGAAAAGGCTCCCTATATAAGTGTTGCAGGAATTGCGGGCCCCGGAGATCCCATGGCAAATGCTTCAAATGTCTTAAAAACCATGAAGCTTATAAAGCAGGATTTTCCTGAGATGATTTTTTGTCTTTCAACAAACGGTCTTGGAATGCCGGGCCATGTTGAGGCTTTTGCAGAATTTATAAGTCATGCAACAATTACAATAAGTTCTGCTGATCCTGAAACAGGCGGAAGAATTTATTCAAGGGTTACAGACGGCAAAGCAATTTACAGCGGAGCAAAAGGCGGAGAGGTAATTCTTTCAAGACAGCTCAGGGCAATTCAGGAGCTTAAAAGTCATGGTGTTGCTGTAAAAATAAATTTTATTGCAATTCCCGGAATTAATTATGAACAGGTTGAAAATGTTGCAAAAATTGGTGCTTATCTTGGAGCTGATTTAATGAATATAATTCCTCTTAAACCTACTGAAGATACAGCTTTTGCACATTTAAAGGAACCTTCGGGAAAAGAAATAAATGAGCTTCGCAAAAAAGCTGAAAAATATATCCCCCAGATGACCCATTGCAGACGCTGCAGAGCAGATGCTGTGGGACTTCTTGGAAATGATCTTTCATCAGAAATGGCTCCCGGACTTTTCAGATGTTCAAAAATGAACTGCGAAGAAGAAAAAAAAGAATATGTTGCAGTTGCAACACGGGAAGGAATTCTTGTGAACGAACATCTTGGAAAGGCTTCTGGTTTTCATATCTGGGAAAAAACTGAAACCGGTGCAAGGTTTGTTGAAGAAAGAAAAGCTCCTTTGCCTGGAGGCGGTGATTCCAGATGGGAAAGTCTTGCCTCGGTCCTTTATGACTGTAAAGCAGTTCTTGCATTACAGGCAGGTACTGCCCCGGAAGATGCCCTGAAAAAACACAAAATAAAGGTGCTCTTGTGTTCAGGCCTTATTGAAGATGCAGTTGAGGCTTTTTTCAGCGGAAAGAGTACGGAATTTTTTACTCCCAGGCGTTTTGGCGTTGGTGGCGGCGGATGTTCCGGCAGGGGTGAGGGTGCAGGGTGTTGCTGATTTTTATTAACACAAAACCGGAATTCATATGAAGTTCCGGTTTCGTGTTTCAAAAATTTTAACTGTGAAAATTCATTCCATAAACGGCATAGTCTTTTGTAATAATTTTAAAATTAAAAACCAAGCTCAAAACCAGCACTTATAAAAAAAGACTCAAGCTCATTTTCACCCATGTCTTCTCCAAGCCATTTTGCATCACCTTTATGAATATCAAACTGATATCCAAGTGTTCCTATAATTTTAAATTTTTCAGTAATTGCATTTTTAGCAGAAAAAGAAGTGATTCCAATAATTCCGTCATCAATTTCGATTTCCTTGTCTGCCCGGATATATCTTCCGTAAATGTCTGTATATTCGAGTGAAATATCAGCATTTGATTCTACAAAAACATATCTTACCCCGCCTTCAAACAAAAGCATGAGATTGTCATTTGGAAAAGCTCTTAAAAACATTGAACCGCCAATTGGAAGCATTATAACCGAACCGTCAGCATCATAGGAAATAATTGCTGTATTGTCAGAGAGATCAGCTTTGGTATCATTTACAAGCCAGCTTGAAAGACCTGCGCTAAGGCCCAGTCCAAAATGTCTGTTCTGCCAGAATCTTGCCTGAATTTCTGCTCCAAAACCTGAGTCATAGCTGTCATCATCAGAAGGCATGTAAATTTGAAATCCAAGATTGATTTCAGGAGTTATTTCTGATGCACTGATTTTTTGGTTTGAAAAAATAAAACATGAAACAAATAACAAAATCATTATAAAAGCAGTTTTTTTCATAAAGCTCCCCCATTTTTAGGATTGTTTATTAAGTAATAAATAATTAAATTTTTAAACCATATATTTATATTTAAAATCATCAAAATATAAATAAGTCAAAGGTTTTAATTATCCATGTTTTTCTAATAAAAATATTTATGAGTAATTACATTTTGTTCAGATTGGTTTTTTTGAAAACAAAACAGATTTCAGGGATTTTAAGGAAAAAGGTTTAAATTCCTGCTTTTTTATATCAAAATTGATTTAAAAAATTAAAAAAGTCCTGATAATTTGGAGGAAAAAGTGAAAAAAATTTTTGTTTTTATTTTTATAAGCCTGTTTTTTACAAGCTTTTCGCAAGCTTCGGAAAACATAATTTTAAAACCCGATTCCAAAGGCCACCAGGGTTTAATAAGAGATATTATTGTTACAAAAGACAAAAAACAAATTATTTCAGCCTCAGATGATAAAACAATAAGAGTCTGGGATATTGAAAGTGGTAATGAAAAAAGAAAAATTTTAGGCGAGACAGGAGAAGGTCAGCACGGAAAAATTTTTGCAATAGCTCTTTCTCCGGATAACTCACTTTTGGCCTCCGGAGGCTTTTTGGGGAAAGAAGGTAAAGGCAGTTCCGGGGATATAAGAATTTATGATTTCAGTTCAGGACAAATTCTTGATGTTTTAAAGGCCCATTCCAATGTTGTTGCTGATCTTAATTTTGATGAGTCCGGAGATTTTCTTGTGTCAGGTTCTTCTGATAATAAGGTAAATGTCTGGAAAAGAAATAAAAACAGTTTTTCTCTTTATAAAAGTTTTAGTCATCATAAAGCAAATGTTCACTCTGTACGGTTTATAAATAAAAATAATGAAAAATATATTTTAAGTGCAGGATATGACAATAAAATATTTTTATTTTCTCTGGAAAATAATGATTTAAAATCATACACCCACTCAAAGCCTCTATTGTTTACTGCTGCAAGTAATAAATATACAGCTGCATGCGGCAAAGATAATAATATTCTTATTTTTAACAAAAATCTTGAGCTTATAAAAAAAATTGAATCAAAATCTGCTCCGGCAGGACTTTGTTTTTCCCCAAACGGAAAATATCTTCTTACAGGTTCAAACTCTTACCCAAATAATTGTAATATTTATGATGCAAAAAATTCATTTAAGAAAATTACAGGTTTTAAAAAACATAAAAATACAACAATTGCAGTTGATTTTATTGATAACAATACTGCACTTACAGGAGGCGGAGACACCAATGAAATCTATGCCTGGGATATATTAACCGGAAGGGTCTCAGTCAAAATTACAGGAAAAGGCCAAAGAATCTGGAATGTGGGGATCAATGGAAATAAAATAGCCTTTGGTAATAAATCAGCTCCCTTAAGTTTGAATAACAAAGGGCCGCTTGAAAAGATAATTGACCTGGATTCTTTTTCAGTTTCATCTCCAAAGTCATTTGAAAATTTTAAAAGAATAAAAACAAAGTATAAATCATTTTCCCTTTCCTATGGAGGTGATTTTAACAAGCCTTTTGATTTGGTTCTTGAAATCAAAAAAAAGGAAAATCCTGTTGCAGAAATTGAAAGCCCATACAGGCACAGATGTTTTGGATTTACAGATAAAGGCATTGTGGTTTCAGGAGGAAATAACGGGATTTTAAAGGCCTATTCAAAAAAAGGCAAAGAAATTGCCGATTTTAAAGGGCATACAGGAGTTGTTTTTGCAATTGCATGTGATAAAAATATACTGGTAAGTGCAGGCTCTGATGAAATAATAAGATTATGGAATCTTGATGAACTTGATGAAACAACTAAAAAATCAAAAAAGATTTATCCGTATTTAAATATTTTTGTATCAAAAGACAATGAATGGATTGCCTGGTCAGATTCAGGATATTATGATTCAAGCATAAACGGAGATGAATTTGTTGGGTTTTATGTAAATAACGGCCCTGATAAGAAAGCTGATTATTTTCCTTCACAAAGGTTTTATAAAACATATTTTAAACCTGAGCTTATAAAAAATATAATTACTCTTAAAAATGAAGAAAAAGCGGTTTTATACACAAATAAAACTCAAAAAATAAAAAAAACAGAGACACAAAAAATTCTTCCTCCAAAAATAATTTTAAATTCGCCAGACAATATAAGTTCAAATACAGACTCTGTTTTTATAGATTTTTATGTTGATAAAAATTCAGATAATGAAATTACTGATATATCAATCTTACTAAATGGTTCTCAAATCAATGACAGGGCAATTAAAAAGATAAAAAATAAAAATCTTTTAAGAATAAAAAAAGAAATAAAACTTACTCAAAATGAAAATATAATAAAAATTTTTGCTGAAAACAGATACGCAAAAAGCAATCCTGTATATGTGAAAGCAATACTTTTAAAATCTGATTCTCAGGAAATTTACAAGCCTGATCTTTATGTTCTTTCAATTGGGGTTTCAAAATACAGGGATTCTTCACTAAATCTTGATTTTGCGTCAAAAGATGCACAAACTTTTGCACAAATTTTTCAAAATCAGAAAAAAAGGCTTTATAAAACAATAAAGACAAAAATTATTACAGACAGTGAAGCTACAAGAATAAATATTTTAAAAGGACTTAACTGGCTTAAAACAGAAGCTACTCAAAAAGATGTTGTAATGCTTTTTATGGCAGGACACGGAGTAAATAATGATTTTAACAGTTATTTTTTCCTTCCCCATGATACAGACAAGACCTTTTTAGACGGAACAGGAGTTGAATGGACAAAATTTAACGAACTTGTTCAAAATCTGCCATCAAAAGTAATTTTATTTTCAGACTCATGTCATTCCGGAAATATTGCAGGCAAAAAAAGAAGGAGTGCAGATATAACAGGAGCTTTAAAAGAACTTGTATCAGCTGGTACAGGGCAAATCATAATGACTGCCACAACAGGAAATTCCTTTGCTTATGAAGACAGTTCCTGGGGGCACGGAGCTTTTACAAAGGCAATAAAAGATGGTCTTGAATCCGGTTTTGCTGATTACAATAATGATAATATTATTTCTGTAAAAGAGCTGGATTTTTATATTACAGACGCAGTAAAAAAACTTACAAAGGGCAGGCAGAAACCCACAACCATAATTCCCGAATCTGTTCCTGATTTTCCACTTGTTGTAAAATAAAAGTATTGTAAAAAAATTTGAATTATAACCATTTTGTTTATTGTCTTTTTTGTAGTCTGTTTTAATGAAAGGAAAAAAGTATGGCGATTTTAAATAAAGTTAAAAATTTTATGGAAAGCCGGATTATTTTTACAGGTGCAGAGCTTGATGTTTTTACTCTCATAGACAGAAAAATAAACGATCCAAAAAATATTGCAGAAAAAATAAATGCAGATTTAAGAGGGCTTGTACGTCTTCTTGATGCTCTGGTTTCCATTGGAATTCTTAAAAAGGAGAAATCCTTATATTTTCTTTTGGAAGAAAGCAAGGTTCTTTCATCGGATCATGGTCAAACTGTACTTCCCATGGTTTTACACATGAATGATATGTGGGATAACTGGACGTATCTTACCGAAGCTGTAATTCAGGGAAAAAATCCCGGAAAAGTTGCCTGGTCTGATGATTTGGATAAAAATACAAAATCTTTTATAGGTGCCATGCATGTTGCAGGAAGAAAACTTGCTGCTGAAATTGCGTCTGAACTTGACTTGTCTCAATTTAAAAAGCTTTTGGACATAGGAGGGGCTTCGGGCACCTACACAATTGCATTTCTTGAAAAAAATCCTGAGATGAAAGCTTTGATTTTTGATCTTCCTGAAGTTATTCCAATGTCACAAACAGGAATAAATAAAGCCGGTTTAGCAAAAAGAGTAGAATTCCAAAAAGGTAATTTTTATGAAGATGAACTTCCAAAAGGATGCGATCTTGCACTTTTATCTGCCATAATTCATCAAAACAGTCCGGTAGAAAATTTTGAACTTTACTCAAAAATTTTTAATTCAATTGAACCCGGAGGAATGCTTGTAATCAGAGATCATATTATGGACAATTCCAGAACAAATCCTCCTTCAGGTGCTGTTTTTGCAATCAATATGCTTGTTGCAACAAAAGGGGGCGATACATATACTTTTGATGTAGTTAAAAATTCACTTGAAAAGGCAGGTTTTGAAAATGTCTGTTTTGCCAGAAAAGGCTCTGATATGGACTGCATAATCACCTGTAAAAAAAGCAGATAATTATTTGTTAGTATTTAAGTTTTGTTTCTGCTAGTCTCATTTCAAATTTTAATCTTTAAAAAGATCGGCTCTTTTTATGCTTCAATTATTAAGCCGCGTGATTTCGTTTCTGCCGGTATGGGCGGCAATGACTCTTGGTCGTTTTATCGGTTTTATCTGGTATTATATTATTCCTGTAAGAAAAAAAGTTTGCATGGAAAATATCAACAGGGCTCTTGGGAATGAGCTTTCCCAAAAGGAGCAGAAAAAAATAATCCGCAGATTTTTTTCAAATTTTTCCATGTCTTTTATTGAAGTTCTTCGTATTCCTCATATGTCCCTTAAACAAAATGAAAAATTTGTAAAAATTGAGGGGTGGGAAAATATGGAAGAAGCTCTTGAAAAAGGAAAAGGAGCTATTTTATTTGCAACCCATATAGACAATGTTGACCTTGGGGGCTGTTCAATGGCCATGCGGGGTGCTCCAATTTCAGTTGTGGTAAGAAAAATGAGCAAATCAGCAGAAAAATTTATTTCAAGTGTCAGGGAAAATACAGGAGTAACAATTATTGGAGGAAAGAATTCAAAAGACTATATAAAAGAACTTCTTTCTGAAAATAAAATTGTTACAATTGTTGCAGATCAGCATCTTTCAAGACGAAGATCCATAGCATGTGAGTTTTTCGGGCAATGGGCCTCAACAACTCCTGCTCCAAGCAGATTTGCCTTTGAAACAGGAGCTTTGATAATTCCTGCTGTAATAAACCGGGTTGGAAAAACAGGATATCATCATGTAAAGGTTTTTCCGGCATTTATCCAGGAAACACCGCATAATGACAGAGAGCTTGATATCCGCCACAATACACAAAGGCTGAATCGTATTATTGAAGGCTGGGTTCGTGAAGCTCCGGATCAGTG
>JBFWJK010000136.1:0-9639 GCA_050253255.1 Desulfobacteraceae bacterium
AATTTTTTCCCGGTAATCTTCTCAAGCCTGACAAAAGCCTGATTCTCTTTTTTCAAAGCATTTAAAAGTTCTTTTTTTGCATCTGCAGTCCGGCTCTCCCACCTGTACACATCTCCCGGGCCTTTTGTCCCTATTTCGTATTTTGTTTCTGCTCTTGAAAGGTTTGCCATTGAAAGCTCCAGATCGTTTCTTCTTATCTTTCTGAGCTTTACTGCACTTAAATATCTGAAATATGCTGAAGCTGTATCTGCCGCAGTTTCAAGCTTTTTTGCCCTTTCCTTTTCCATTGCGGCCAGAAGTGCTTTTTTTGACCGGCTCACACCTGTAAAAGCCTCATCATCAAAAACGGCCTGCCTGATATAGAATTTAAGATTTACTTCCTTTTCAGGATACTGCCCAAAACTTGAATATGCCGAATATTCATCTCTGACAATGCCTTCGGCCATAATTCCTGCCTGGGGCAGAATATGACTTTCTGCTATATTTCTGTCAAATTCAGACTTTATTCTTTCTTTTCCCGAAGCAAGCAGAATAAGATTGTTTTCAATTGAAAAATTGATCACATCCTTAAATTTTATGAGATTTTTTTTACTGTCCGCTTCACCGTAATAAGGAAAGGCTTTTAAAAGCAGATTAAAATCGGGAGAGACTCCAAGCTGCCGTGCAGTGTCCATATTGATTTCAAGCTCCGGACCGTTTAAAAAAGGGCCGCTTTTAATTTTCTCAGATTTTCCTGAAATTATTTTTTCAGCCGCAGCTCCTGCAGCTCTCAAAACTTTTTCATGGGAAAAACTGTTTTTTATCCCTGAAAGACATCCCTTTTCCACTTCTTTGCCGCCTGAAAGTGAGAATGTATAAATCTTTTTCTTATTCAGCTCTTTAACTAAAAATTCAAAATCCTTCCATGAATATGAGTAAAGCGGAAGAATAATAACAGCCTCTGTTTTTTCATCGAGTTCTTCAATTGTTTCAAGGGGGGAATCTTTTGCCTCAACTACAGAAATTGAACAGTTTTTTCCATTTGAATCTTCTTTCAGTGCATCACGAGCAATCTCTGCAAGGCCGGGCTCTGCAATCAGTTTAATTTTTTTAAAGCCGGCAAGCTCCTGAAAAGTTTCTGCAGCTGAATAAACAGATGGGTAAGGCTTTATATAAAAAAAATTTCTCCTGTCAGATACTCTGGATTCAAAATCTCTGAAAAAAATTTCATAACCGCCGGAACAAAGTGCAATAACAGGCTTTTCAAGCACAGTCATTCTGCTGAAAAAAGATGCTGCCTGCGCCCCTGCGGCAATAATGATATCAACATTTTTATCTTTAAGCAGCTCCTTTGCTGATGCCTCGATTGAGCCTGAATCGAATTGAAAGGTTAAAACATATTTTTCCGGAAAAACTGTTTCACGGCTGAATCCGGCAACTTCATTTACAGCATTTTTTATTCCTTCTGCATCAGGATGAAATCTTGAACCTTGCTGATCAAGAACAAGGGCAAATACAATTTTCTCCTTATTTATTTCACAATAAGCATGATACGGAGCACAAAACACAAAGAGCAGTACAATCAAAAAAGAAAAAATTTTCTTCATTGGATATCTCCGAAAAATTTGGCTAGAATAGCATTTAAACGAAAAACATGATTTCGGTCAATCGCTGCAATAGATTAAGTTAAGTTTAACAATTTAAGTTTCCATACAATAACCCTGTTTAATTGACTTTGCAATCATCTGTTTTAATTTTATAAAGACTTTGCAGCCCTGAAATTCTCAAACCGGAACAAGGCATAAAGACAAATGAAAACAACCAATAATTTCGCAGATACGACAATTACAGTTAAATGGGAGACATCGGTCTCTTCCCATAAGGACATAACACATATTCAGAGGGTAAACGTTTTCAGGGATTTTCTTTACGAATATGAACCGGATCTTTTTTTCGGTCTTGAAAAAGGAGATACTGTCTGTGCAGATAAATACCTTTTAAAAGACTACTTCAGATATGAGACATCCGGTATTTTAAAAGTGAAAAAAAGAGAGATAAGGCCTCTTAAATACGGCCAGCAGCCCGTAATTCCAAGAAAAGGAAGATTTTATCCAAGAGGCATACTTTCGGGTGTAACAAATGTATTTACTGCCAACATGCACCCTTTCAGATGTCTTGATATGGAAAATGATACAATTTTCTGCGACCTGAACAATCCTTTAAACGGAAGATCGCCTGAAATTGAAATAAAAATCGACAACATAATTGAAAAGGAAAGGGACTCAGGAGCAAGCTGCCGCCATCTTCTTGAAGAAATAATTTCAGGCCCTGGAATGCAGGCAAGATTCCACAACAGGCCGACTGATTTTTTTGCTCCGGACACATTTGCAAAAAACTCCCTTGAGCCTGATCATGAGTTTTACAAAAAACCAAGGATTACAGCACATACTGATCTTTTATGCAGAAAGCACATTGAAATGATTTACTCAAAGCTCATTCTGCCTGATAAAAGCGTGCTTGATCTTATGTCCAGTGTATACTCACATCTTCCCATGGATAAGTATCTCACTGTGACAGGACTTGGTATGAATATGGAAGAACTTTCAAAAAACAGAATTCTTTCAAAAAGAGTTATTCATGATCTCAACAAAAATCCAGAGCTTCCCTTTGAAGACGGTTCCTTTGATTATGTCGTATGCTCAATGTCGGTTGAATATCTGGCAAGACCTTTTGAAGTCTTCAGAGAAGTATACAGAATCCTGAGACAGGGTGGAGTTTTCATACTATCTTTTTCAAACAGATGGTTTCCCGGAATGGAAATAAAAATATGGAATGAACTCCATGATTTTGAAAAAATGGGTCTTGTCCTCGAATATTTTTACAATACCCAGGGATTTAAAAACTTAAACACAATCTCAATGAGGGGATTTCCAAGACCTTATGACAAAAATGACAGATACAAAGATACATTATGGTTTTCAGATCCGCTGTTTGTGGTTTACGGAGAAAAATGAAATTTAATTTTTACCTGTTTCTGGCAGTTTTTTTTATTTTTCCCCATGTCATCTGCAATTGCGGCGCTTATGAAAAGGATATAACGCAGGCTCTCATAAAAAAGACTGAACCAAGAGGATTTGATAAAAGCATGCTTGAATCTCTTCCTCCTTACAGAAACAAAAAATTCAGCTATTACTATTCAAACGGTGTAAGCCTGAAGAAAAACCAGATAAGAGAGTTTGACTACCTGCCTGAAAACAAGCCTTCAGGTTTTGAAATATCGGAAAATATATTTATCAGACCAAGAGTATCTGTTTCATATCTCAGGGGAATGGTCGAAGATCTTAACAGCATCATCGGATTTTACAACAATTCTGTTCAGAATGAACTGGATGAGCGGCTTGGCAAGACTGACGAAAGCAGCACAGAAGGAGGAATTGAGTTAAGCTGGTATTTCTAGGAAAAACTCTTATTCCACAAAAGTTAAAATTTTCATCGCCTTTGCTCAGTCTTTCCTGAATTCTCACCCGGAAAAGACTGAACAAACCGGTTTCTATCTGAAGCACCCTGTCCCGTCAAAGCAGTGGGTACAAAGTTTCTCCTTTGGAAGGCCTATGGCATTCACCAGGTCATCCAGAGACTGGTACTTAAGCGTTGTAAGACCAAGCCTTTTTCTGATGAATTCAATCATAGCAAGATTTTTTTCAGAACCGGCCCTTGCGTATTCATCAAGATCGGTGTCTTCTTTACCTTCAATTGCCTGCACAGCTTTTCTTCCGGCAAGATCAAGAGTAGATCTTGACTGGGAAAAATTTAAAAACTCACACGGATAAATAAGTGTGGGACAGGCAACCCTCATGTGCACTTCCAGAGCACCGTAGTCATAAAGCATCTGAACATTATCCTGAAGCTGGGTTCCCCTTACAATTGAATCTTCGCAGAAAAGAATTCTTTTTCCGTTTATTAGTTCCTTTACCGGAATAAGCTTCATTTTAGCCACCAGGTCTCTTACATTCTGGTTCTGAGGCATAAAGCTTCTCGGCCAGGTGGGAGTGTATTTTACAAATGACCTTATATAATTCATTCCCTTCTCATTTGCATATCCCAGTGCGTGTCCTATTCCTGAATCGGGAATTCCGGATACACAGTCAATTTCAGTACTGTCTCTTCTTGCAAGTGCTTTTCCGCATTCATAGCGGGCTGACTCGACATTGATCCCTTCGTATGTTGAAGCAGGATAGCCGTAATAAACCCATAAGAATGAACATACCTGCATTTTATCTCCCGGAGCCCTGACCTGTTCGTATCCCTCAGGAGTTATTTTGACAATTTCTCCGGGACCAAGCTCCTTTACAACCTCATATCCAAGATTTGGAAAAGCACATGTTTCAGAAGACATGGCAAATCCGCCGTCCTTTTGTCCTATGATAAGAGGAGTTCTTCCAAGTCTGTCCCTTGCGGCATAGACACAGTCCTTTGTCAGAACAAGCATGGTTGCAGACCCCTCTACAGATTCCTGTGCATGGGCAATACCTTCTTCAAAGGAGCCTTTTTCGGAAATAAGCATTGCAATAAGTTCGGAAGGGTTGATTCCTATGGAACTGATCTCTGAAAAAGACCTGTTTTTTGTATATGCCCTTCTGGTCAGCTCATCAATGTTGTTTATCTTTGAAACAGAAACAAGACCGAAAATACCCAGGCCGGAGCTGAGCATTACAGGCTGGTTTTCATGGTCGCTTATTACTCCGATCCCTGTGTTCCCTTCAAGTTCATGAAGATCAGGCTCAAATTTTGTTCTGAAATAAGAACTTTCCAGAGAATGAATTTTTCTGCCGAAACCGCTTTTCCCTTTAACCGCCAGACCTCCCCTTCTTGTTCCGAGATGAGAAAGATAATCAGTCCCGTAAAAAAGATCTGTTACACAATCCTCTTTTAAAGCACATCCGAATATGCCGCCCATTTAATGCTCCTTTTGAAAAAATAACCTGAAATTATATGTCTTTATAATCAAATATTAGTTTTCAGTTAAATCTGGTTTTATTCAGGCAGTTATTGCATTTTGAAAAAGTACGTCAAGCATAAATTTCAACAAATTAAAGTTCGATCCTTTTTAAAATCAAGTCCTCTTGACCATCTTAAAGACTCTCCGTATAATAAAATCCTTGTTCAGCCACAGAATTAATCCGGAAAAAGTATGGAAAAATTAAATGGAAAAATCAGATTTTGCAGATAAATTTGAAGGATTTGTACAAACAGTAAACCAGGTATGGAACGATGGTGTTTTCGGAATTGATATAGGGTCTTTTCTTGTTGCCGGCGGAATAATTGTTTTTTTCATTCTTTTCAGAAAAATTTTATACAAATTCATGATAAAAAGAATCCAGAATTTTGCTGCGAAAACAGACAATAAAATAGATGATGAAATAGTCAGTGCTCTTCAGAGGCCGGTCAGTTTTGTTCCTGTTGTTTTCGGCTTTTACATTGCAGCTAAATACCTCAACATGAACGGAACAACAGGGCTGATAACTAAAAATTTTATTCACTCCTCAATTGTGTTTGTTTTGTTCTGGTCTTTTTTCAATCTTGTGGAGGCATTTGCCTGGGTGCTTGAAAAACTTGAAAGTGTGTTTGACAGATCCCTGATTGAATGGCTGAAAAAACTGATTAAAGGGACATTTATTTTTATAGGTTTTGCCACAATTCTTGAAATCTGGGGAATAAGAATAGGCCCGATTATTGCCGGTCTTGGTCTTTTCGGGGTTGCTGTTGCACTTGGAGCTCAGGACCTGTTCAAAAATCTGATTTCAGGAATTCTTATTCTTGCTGAAAACCGTTTTTCAATCGGTGACTGGGTCAGGGTTGAAGGGGTTGTTGAAGGGACAGTGGAGAGCATCGGATTCAGATCCACAAAAATAAGACGCTTTGACAAAGCTCCTGTTTTTGTGCCGAATTCAAGGCTTTCAGACAATTCAGTAATAAATTTCAGCGAAATGACATTCCGAAGAATTTCGTGGATGATAGCTTTGAGATACGACAGTACAATTGACCAGCTTAAAGCTGTAAGAAATGGAATTGAAGCCTTTCTCCTTGAAAATGATGATTTTGTAAATCCGCCTCTGGCGCCTTTGTTTGTAAGGGTTGATAATTTCAACAACAGTTCTATTGATTTAATGATTTACTGTTTTACAAAAACAACTGTATGGAAAGAATGGCTTGAAATTAAAGAGGGGCTTGCACTTGAGGTTAAAAAAATTGTTGAAAAATCAGGAACTGATTTTGCTTTCCCTTCCAGGTCTGTCTACATTGAAAAAACAGACATAATTCATGCAGAACCGATTCAGTAGAATTGCTTTTAACAGGAATCAGATTAATTTGAGCACAGGCCTGCTTAAACTTCTAAACCTGATTTGTGCTCTTCTCCGACTCCATCATTTTTTTCGACGGGTACTGTGTTACAGGAAGAAAAACCTTGAAAACAGTACCGGTTTCATCTTCACTTTCAACTTCTATGAACCCTCCGTGCTTTTTTATGATTCCCATTGAAACTGAAAGTCCAAGACCAACACCCTTCCCCTGGGATTTTGTCGTGAAGAAAGGCTCAAAAATTCTTAATCTTATATGCTCCGGAATACCATGACCATTGTCCTCAACAAAAATCCCCAAATAACCGTCATAAATATTTTTATGAACTGAAACTTTAATTTTTCCGCCTGAAGGCATGGCGTCAACAGCATTTAAAAGAAGGTTCACAAACACCTGTTTGAGCATCTGTTCATCACCGTGAATATCCGGAAGGCTTGAGTCAATTGTCATTTCAAGTTTCACCTTTCCAAACTTCATCTGGTTTGTCACAAGCCTTGCTGAATCTTCAAGCAGTTCTCTTACATCAAGGGAACGCATTTTGGTTTCACTTTCTCTGGCAAAGTCAAGAAGATCCTTGACTATACTCTTGGATCTGTCTGTTTCATGTATAAGATCATCAAGCATCTCAAGTTTTTCAGCATCCGAAAGATCATGATAGTCTTCTTTCATGATTGAAGCTGTCAGCATTGAATTGTTCAGCGGATTGTTAAGCTCGTGGGCCACACCTGCAACAAGAGTTCCTATGGCCCGAAGCTTCTGAGATTCCACAAGCACCCTGTATCTGTAGTTAAGTTCTGTTACCATCTGATTAAAAGCATCTGCAAGTTTTGCAAACTCATTTTTTCTGCTTTTTTCAAACTTGATTGGAGAAAAATTCCCCTCTCCAACCCTTTTTGTGTAAAGCATAAAATCATTTAAAGTGAAAATAAGCTCATTCATGAAAACGGAAAATAAAAACGCAAGAAAAACAATTAAACAGGCAGTAAAAATAAAAGGCCCTTTTTTGGCTATGCCCATAAGCCTTGTCACTATCTGCTTTTCCTTTCTTACAAATTCTTCAGCAAATGAGATAAGCCTCCCTCCTGATTCCCTCAAAATTGAAGTATCAACTTTTTCAGCTCTCCCCTTTTCCAGCAGACTTATCTGACTCTGATACTTTTCAAAGAACTCACCCATTGTAATGAAATGATCTCTTCCAAGAGTTTTTTCTATGGTATTTTTATGATCATTGAAAATTTTTTCAGCTATTCTCAGGTGCTCGCAAATATCTTCTATATTTGTGCCGTAAAGGAGAAAATTTTTCTCAAACCTTCTGGCCTGCTGAATTTCAAGCATATAGCTGTTTGCTATTTCAAGAAAAGCCGTTTTTTTCTCAATTTCGGAAAGCATCCAGAAAACACCGAGGGAAATAAATGTGCCCAGTATAAAAAAAACTAAAAAAGAAACTATAAGTTTGAGACGGATACTCATATGATTATACGCACCTTATTTATAACTAAATTGACCGATTCCAAGCCTGCTGTATATACAAGCCAAATTATATCAGACCATACTTTTATTTAACTCGGCAGATTCGGCAACACCGGGAAACCCGCAGGCTTTCATGTTTTTAAATACAATAAGATTAATTTATTGAAATTTTATTAATTTAAAAATATGAAACGCTCTATTCAGATTATATATTTTTTTTGAATACAGCTCCGAAAATGAATACCGGCTTTCATGAAAAAATCCTGAAATTATCATTGAGAAAATAATCGCAGTAGAGCTTTACATCCATATCGTTTCTTAATACAGCATCAAGCTCTCTTGCACAGACAATAAGTCTGCCGGTCATTTCAAGCTTTGCAAGTGTGTCTTCTTCAGGGTAAAATCGGTACCATGCATTTACAATATCTTCCTTTCTTTCAACTCCAAAACCTTCATGCTGGAGAACCCTTTCCAGAAAACAGGCGCAAAGTTTTCTCGACTCGTAACTCCCTCCTCCGTCTCTGAACCTGAAATGGATGTGATTATTTTCCGCACCCGGCCCTGCAACACAGTCAACCATTACGTAATGAAAGGAAATTCTTGCATTGAGATTTATATAATCCTTTGAAAGCATTATGTAATTCATATCATTTTTTCTTCTCGGCCCCTTATTCCCTCCAAGAACAATTTCACTGAACTCTGAAGGCATATCAGCCATTTTCCTTTCCCACCTTCTCGGCCAGAAAAGTCTTTTGTCCGAAATCCCCTTCCATAATGCGTCAAAAGGTTTTGACCTGATATTTTCCGGGAGACTTATCCTGGCACCAGCCCCGTATGAAGACGAATCAAGTTCAATAACCTGAAGGTTCAAGGGAAGATCGGTTTTAATCCTGAATGAATTAAGCCCATTATTTTTTTTGTATGAATCACAAAACTCAAAAATTGCAGCCGAAGCCTTTTCCTGAACATACCATAAAATATCGCAGACGGAACCGCATAATTTAGCCTTGAAAGTCGGGCTGTCAGGATTTTTCAGATTCAGCTTAAGAATATAGTCGTAAAGACTGCTTTCGCCTTTGATTTTTGTTCTGCTGTTTATTCTCTCAAGAACGCTTTCTCTTAAGCTTGGCCATTTGACTCCATTGAATATTTTTCTTCCTGTTGCATCAATACTTACAATGTTTTTGTCAAAAAGTTTGTCAGCCTCATCACCCAGCTGATAAATGCAGGGTATTGAAAGATCTTTTATCAGCGACAAAACCGGATCAAGCGGATCAGCTTCAACAATCAAAACCGAAGAAACTACAGGAAGCACAGGGACTAAAAACTCTTCCGGCTTTTTTATCAGAACAACACAGCCTTTTACAACCTGAGCCAGATCCTTTGCAGACTCCAGAAAGACAATATTACCTTCCGCTTTACCAGGGAAAAGAGTTTTCCCGCCCGATGTCAGAAGAGGAGAATCAGAGTCTGATAAGACACTTTCTGTCCGGTTTACTTTGATTTTTTTACACTGCAGAAAGACAATCCTGTCGTTATCGTCAATTCCCCATTCAATAGAAATATCCATACCAAGACTGTTTCTCGCTTTCCACGCTTTTTCAGCAGCCTCCTGAATCAACCGGGATTTTTCAAGATTATCATAGGAATCCCCGGTAATTTTGGAAAAATACAGGTTCTGATTTTTATCAGCATGAAAACAGACAGAAACAGTGCTTTTCAAATCACTTGCATGGTAATTCACAACAACCTTTTTTTCAGTTGGCGAATTTAAATCAATTGTTTCTATTGTGCCTTTGAGCTTAAGCGGAGACATCACTGTAAACAGAA
>JBFWJK010000137.1:0-9570 GCA_050253255.1 Desulfobacteraceae bacterium
TATAAAGCTGAATTTTTGAATGAAAACCAGTGTACAGATAATTTATTAAAGGAGTTAAAACTCTTTTTTCGTCAATTTTTTTCAGAAGGGAGGGAATATACTGAGTATAGTAGCAATACTGGCTTTGTCCGCTTTTAACCTTATCTTCAAGATAAAAAGGAACAAAAACATAATCTGACTTTTCAAGAAGATAATCTACATGACCAAACATTGAAGATGCAGGAGCACAAAATTCTGTTTCAGAAATCTTTTTCCCTTTTTTAACACTTTCCTTATAACTTTCACTTGAAACAGTTTTTATTCCAAGAAGACTGAAAAACTTTTTCCACCTTGCATAATCTTCAACAAGATGAAGTGAAAAAGGGATTCCGATTACAGGTGAGTTTTCATTATCAACCGTATTTGAAAGGGATTTATTTTCAATCTTTCTTCTTTCTTTTAAAAGGTCGAATCCTGAAATATTTTTATTTACATATTTTTTTGTATCATAATCCCTTCCGCACAAAAATCCGTAGGCAGCCTTTTCTCCGTCAATATCTGCAATTGTAATTTTACAGTTGTTGTTGCACAGTCCGCAGACTTCAGATGTTAATGGAATTTCCTTTTTATAAATGCCAATTCCCCTGAAGCTTGTTTCTTTTACCTGCTCTTCCATTAAAATTAGTCCTGCTCCAAAAGCTCCTGTAAGATGGCAGAGAGGAGAAACATGAATGGGCTTTTTAAGTCTTTGCTCAAAAGCCGCAACAAGTGACCTGTTTTTTGCGGTAGCTCCCTGAAAATATACATGATTTCCAATAAGGCTTTCAGATGCAACCTTGATAAGATAATTTTCCCTTACAGAATGAAGAACTGAGGCAAGCACTTCATTTACGCTGTATCCTTCGGCAAGATAATGGTTTATATCCCTTTCCATGAAAACCGTACATCTGTCGCTTGAAAGAGGGGCTTTTACTTTATCTGTTCTTTTTGCATATTCGCTGATATTTACATTTAGTTTTTTTGCCTGCTCTTCTATAAAGCTTCCTGTTCCTGCTGCACACACATTATTCATTACAGAAAAGGTTACAAGGCCGTTTTTAAGGGTTGTAAATTTTGCGTCCTGTCCGCCTATTTCAATTATTGTATCAACATCGGGATTTATTTCAGAGGCAGCCTTTGCATGGGCTGTTATTTCATCTATGCACTGGTCTGCTCCAAGGATTTTTCCAATAAATTTTCTTCCTGAACCTGTTGTGGAACAGCCTTTTATTTTTATTTCACATTTTTTTTCTTTTGAAATAAAATCTATGCATTCAAGAATTGATTTTACTGCTTTTAAAGGATTTCCTGCAGTTCTTGTATAAAACCCTGCTGCTGCTTTTTTGTCATTATTTATTAAAACAGCCTTTGTGCTTGTTGAACCAATGTCTATTCCAAGAAATGCTTCAAGTGAACAATCTTTTTTTATTTCTTCATAAATATCTGTTTCAACATTGTTTCCTCTGGAATCTGCAGGTTCAAATTCAAATCTTTCAAGGCTTGAAAAATCAGGATATTTTGAAAGTTTAAGTTCCAGAGGCTCATAAAAAAGACTTTTTTCCTTTTCCTTTTTCTTAAAAATTGTTTCCTTTGTTATTTTTGAGAGTGGAACATTTTTATTCTTAATTTCATCACAAAGCATAAAACATGCACCAATGGCTGAATAAACATTGGAATATCCGTCTGAATAAAGTTTTATATCAAGAATTTTTTCAAGATGTTTTTTTACAGCTCTGTTTAGTGAAACCCCTCCGCAGAAAAGTACTTTTGAATTTTTCTTGTTCTCTGAAAAAAGTGTGTCTGTAATGTTTTTTGCAAGTCCGTAGCAAAGACCGTCACTTATTTCCTCATAACTGTATCCTTCCTGCTGAGCATGGATAAGGTCTGTTTTTGCAAAAACAGCACACCTTGATGCAATAAGAGGAAAATTATCCTTGTTTTTATATGCTGTTTCGCTTAATTCTTCAGTGCCTGAAAAATTAAGCCTTCCGGCCTGCTGGTCAAGAAAACTTCCTGTTCCTGCGGCACAAGAGGTATTGGTCTTGAAGTTTTTGTAATTTCCGTTTTCATCAAAATCAAGAAGCCCGAATTTTTCTCCGCCCACAAATAAAATGGAATCAAAGGAATCGTTAAGTTCTTTTGCAGCAGTAATAAGAGCAGCCTGATTGTCACACTCAAAATCTCTTTTTACAGTTTCAGGGGTGGAAGTTGTTGCTGCAACACCTGAAACAAGGCTTAAATCAAAATTTTCAAGCTCTTTTTCAAGTGTTTTTTCAATTTCCCCTCTGTGAAAACAATATGAGGTTTTAACAATATTTTTACTTTTGTCTGTAAGTGCAAGGGATACAGCAGTTGATCCGATGTCTATTCCAAGTATATATGAATTCAATTCTCAAGTCCTTTTTTGAAAGTTTTACAAAAGTTTTACATTTCTCATATTAAGACTCTGAGACTTCAATGTCAACACATTGAAATTTAAGTAAAAAAATAAAACGCAATATCAGTTGAAAAACATGATTCAGACAGAAAAGAAAGGTTTTAAGGCTGTTTTGATAACTGGAGTTTTTAAAATTATCAGACTGCTGAAAAAA
Organism: Desulfobacteraceae bacterium; assembly: GCA_050253255.1. Lineage (GTDB taxonomy): Bacteria > Desulfobacterota > Desulfobacteria > Desulfobacterales > JACKCP01 > JACKCP01. The sequence continues at coordinate 2,610 of JBFWJK010000137.1, forward strand.
AAGTCTCTATTTTGACCATCTTAAAATCAAAGCCAAAATCGAGTAGACTGAAACAACATGATCAGTACTGTTTCATCCCTCTTACAACACCGTGAATACGGGCCTCGCGCACTCGGACGGGTTTCGGTCAGGTGGGTGCCGCTTTACCAGCCAAAAATAAGGCCGTAGAAAAAATCTTCTGCCTTATTTTTTACGTAATAAAAAACTGAAATTTTAAAGCTGTTTTTTTACTCTGACACTAACAGACCTCCAAGCCTGTCATTTCCTGATAATAACCTTGAAAAGATTGTTGTCTCTGTCATCTATAAAATCTATTTCGGAATAGGCTTTTAAAGCTCTTCTTATGCCGTTTCCAAGACCACGATATGGTAAAATTTTTGTTGCAAATGATGCTAAAACAGGATTTCGGATATTAGAGTTTCCTGACTTTATATTTTCTATGGTTAAATTATTGGGAAGATGGCCAGGGCTTATAATTTCAACACGATTATTGAAAATAAAAATTCTTATTGGCGCGGATATAAAATAATCCCTGTGAATCAGAGCATTGGCTACAAGCTCTTCCAAAACAATCTTTGGAATTTCAGGTTCTCCCAAAGAATTAACATTTTTCTGAGCCTGTTCATGCCTGATATTGAGCGTAATAAAAGATATTATTTCCTGAAAAATATCGGAAATTTTCCCTCTTATGTCACGGCTGTCAATATAGTGATCTTCGTCGATATCATCACCTGGATAGCAAACAGCCTTTACAATAAATGCCGGAAGCCTGAAATAGGCCTTTTTTGCAAAAAGAAGAGCACCTGCAATATTCAGATCACCTTTTTTTGCCAGATTCATGTTTTCAAAAATTATTTTTAAAGAATTATCTTGTGCTTCAAGAGTTTCACCATATTCTTTTAAAAAAAACTCTTCAAAAAAAGGCAAATCAATATCACTTACAGATAACCCATTGGCAGGTATTTCATCACCATGAAGCAGACCAGCCGATTGCAACATTCTCTGTATTTCTTCACGGCTTGTAACTTTTCTTTTATCACTTCCGCTTTTAACCCATATAGCACCTTTGTTATCCATATAGGGTTTGCTGATCCCTTCAGATATTGTAACAACCATAACCAGGCCATCCGGATGATTAACATTTTCTGTTATCGGATTTACAGGCGGTCTCACAGATTGTGTTGCGGCATTGGAAATAAGCTGATTCAACCGGCTTATATCTTCTTTTGATAAACCTGTTACAGTCCAGTTTTTATCTTCAACTCCTATAAAAATTTTCCCTCCGCCTGAATTGCTGAATGCTACAATCTCTGCAGCAAGAGAGTCTACATTATGAAAGTTTTCTTTATACTGGTTTCGGGTATCTTCACCACGGGCAATTATTTCTATGAGTTCAGAGGTTTCCATATCCCGTATATTTCCTTTCTCTTGTTAAAGGCGTCTTCTCCGCCTTCCATAATATCTACAATTTCCTTCTGCAAAACCGGAGAGTCAATACTTCCTGAATTGACCATGATTTCATCGTCTTCATATATGCAGGAATGGATTTGTTCCGCATCTCCCAAAACCGGGAAATTGGCATTATGTGTAGCAAAAATAAACTGGGTACCTGGCTTAAGTTCCCTGATTAGTTTTATTACATCTTCATAAATAGTCTGATTGTCCAGATCATCTTCAGGCTGATCAATAATAATAACATCATTATCATGCTGATTCAGAACAAAAAGTATTAATGCAGAAGAACGCTGTCCCAGGGAATGATGCTTTAATTCCTTTCCTCTGTATTTAATGGTAAATTTATTTTCTACATGATAAGTCAGCAGATTCTGTAAATTCTCAAAAAAGTATTTCTCAAAAGTCTCGGGAGAAGATCCTGCCTTTTTTTTAGCACTTTCAAAATCAGAATACATAGCACTAAAATCGGGGTATTCACTAACAAGTGTTAAAAAAGTATTTTCCCTGATTTTACTCCCTCTGAAAACATTTTTCATATAGTCAAGAAATCCCGTCTTATCACCTTTAAATTCAACTTCAATTTTAAGGGAAGACTGTTTATTATTTATTTTCTCAAGATGGTTATTGATTTCCAGAAACTCGTCATGCCATAAATTATTAAGATCTGTTAATGCATCCAATAAATCATTTTTTATTTCAGTGGCTCTGGATTTTTGCTTATTAAGTGCATCAAGCATTTTTGTTGAATTATCTATTGTTCTCTTCAAAGCCGGGTATTCTTCAAGATTAAGGGCTGCTGCACCCTTTTCCTTTAAATCTTTTTCAATCATTCTTCTTACTTTTGCAAAATCATCGGAAAACTCTTTTTTAAAACTGATAAACTGTTCAGATTTTAATCTTAGAGTTTTTAAAATCCCGCCAATTTCTCTGCTGTCTGATTTATGCTTTTCCAAAATATTAATAATTTTATTATATTCTTCTAAAAATGACTCAAAAAAATCCTGATTTTGATTTGAAGAGTAAGCTTGATTATTTTTTATTGAGTCTTCATATTGGCTTATAAAACTGTCAAGATCATTTCTGTATTCATCGATATCAGTTAAAATCTGTTTTATTTTTCGTTCATCCCTGTCAAAATCAGTCTGCTTTCTGAATTTTTCCTCTATGCCGTATTCTTCATACTTTTTGAGGTTAAACTCTGCATCCAGTTTTTTTTGTGTGTAATCATTAATTTTTTCATCAATATCGGTAAGATTCTGAAGTCTGCCGACTATTTCAGCAACAGCCTGTTTTTTTTCTTCAACCTGACCACGAATCTTATAAAGGCTTTCACCAACAAGCTTTTCCACGAGATCCTTTTCAAAACCTTCCCCACTGGAAGAGAGGTCTTTTTGGCCGAAATAAATAGGATTTTTTATTATTGTCTTTCTTATGGAAACACCTGGTTGCAATTTATCATCAATATACACTTCGGGTAATTCATTTAAAATCCGTTTTATCTTAAACTCACTCCCGTATTGGTCAACAGCAGTAATAACAGCTTTTCCACCACTGCCCAAAGTATGGTAGACAAGTCCATCTCGATATTCCACTTCACTTTTTAATGCATTTTCTCCAAAGGGAATATCAAGTACATATCGTACGGCTTCCAGTATTGTTGATTTACCGCTTCCACGAATACCAATCAAAGTATTAAGTTCAGGAGAAAAACTAATAGTTTTACCCTTTAAAGTCTCACCTTCCAGAAAAATGCTTTTTATATGGGAATGCTTATAAGGTTCAGGTCTGCACGGCTTTACCCTGTTTGCATGATCAACAAGAGCATATTTTACTGACTCAAAAGTAAAATCGCCTATTTTTAGCCAGGTTTCTCCATCTTTACTGCCTATCTCGTTGATTGATTTACAGTCACAGCCTTCGACTTCTGCCGGATACCAGTTATTCAGCCAGTTTTTAACCTTTTTTCGACATTTTCTGTCTGGCACATCATGGGTTCTGACTTTCTGAAAGCCAAGAGTACGATTTTGAAAAATCACTTCCTTACCAAGCTCTTCAAGCCGTCCACCCTCAACTTCTTTCCATAAACCACTGTTTTGTTCTACATGTGCAAACACAAAAAAATAGTCCCGGTTGTAACGATCTAATGTCTTAATTGTATCGATTAAACCTAAAGAACATCTGCCGTTCTCATTCTCATATTCTGCAGGCGTTTTTCCGGCAAATGCTACATTCAGAAATTGATTTATATAATCCTGCCCGGCTTCAAGCCATTTGTATGAAAACACTACCAGGGTATGAATAACATTAGAGCCGTCATTAACTGAAAGTTCTACTCCGGGCAGCAAAAAGATCTCTTCTTTAGCGGCTTTTTTTCGAAGATTTATAAACTCGTTTTTGTCAAATTTGTTATGGTTGGTAATTACACCAATGCTTATAGATTCTTCTTTTAGTTTTGCTACATAATCTTTTAAAAAAGAATTGTCTTCACCTGAATATTGAAACTGTTTATCCGCTCTGGTATGGAGATGAAAATCAGCCTTCAGCCATACAGAACCATGCTTGAATATTCCATAATTTATAATTGTTTCTGACATTAGTTACCACCTTTGGACAATTACTCAAAATTTACATTTTTTTCAAAAGCACTGCCTGAACAACTCTTATGTAGAAAATACACATCAAAGTTACTATAACATTTTTATGATTACATTAGTCCTAGTCTTTATAAACTCACATAATAAAAATATAAATTCAAATATCAAAAAATATCTTAACTGAAAAAGATTTTAAAAAAAGCTACTTTTTTCTGATGTGATTAAAAGCATACTAGAAACTATGTACCGTTTATTTTCTATGCCTTCCTTTTGACCTTTTCGTTAGTCAGAATGCCCTTAACAGTCGGATCGACTTCCCCTCGGAGGAGATGTCACTGCCTTCTTTCGGGCTGATGGGCTGCCGGCTTTGCCGGACAAACAAAATAAGCCAGCAGACATAAAGCTTACTGGCCCATATTAAAGACAGAATTAAAAAGCTCTTACTACAGAAAATCAGACTATTTTATCACTGAAAAAGAGTCTGGTTATTTTTCAAATCACTATTTACCTAGAATAATCCTGTAAACATCATTTGGCGAAGTTTTGTTTGAAGATGCAATATCAAGAAGGGTATTGCTGCTGTCAATATTTTTAAAACCTTTTAGTTCTAGATTTTTTTTAACATCTTCAATATTTTTACCTGTTTTTCCAGCAAGCACCTCAAGGGTTGAAGACTCTGCATTTCTGAACGGCATGGCTTCATATTTTTTAACCCATGACATTTTAAGCTTTGAGCTTAGATCCATTACGCCCTTGAAAGGCTGGGCATCAAAGGCAGTTCCAATTGAAGAAACCGAAATAATAATTACTGCAGCCGCCATCTCTTTTGAAATAAGGTTTGAACCTGACTTTTTTACATATTTTGCAATCAGTTTAAAGTTGCATGCTATATGAATAAAAAGAAAGATAAAAAATACAAAACCTATCACAACATGCAGAGCCTTCCACAGATCCTTTCCAATAAAAAGAAATTCAAAGCCGCCCCATCTTGAATAAAATCCTGGCGGTGCAATGTAGAGCACGATTGTACTTAAAAAAACTATTATAAATGACAAGAGCAGAGTTAAGGATGTAACTTTTTTGAGTTTCATATCAATACCTGAGTTCAGTTGTACCTGTTTTTTTCTCAGCTCTACAACCATATATTAGAGATGTCAAATATTATTTTAATTCCTTATCTGAATAATAAGATTAATCAGCTCTTTCTGAAAATTAAAAATAAACCTGCAAAGATAAAAGGAATGCTAAGAATCTGGCCTGTACTTAAAAAAAAATCAAGATCGTATGAAGACTGAACAGACTTGAAAAATTCAAGAAAAATTCTGACACAAAAAATCATCACAAGAAAAATTCCAAAAAGGATTCCCTGTTTAATATTTTTACCATTAATTTTATATAAAAATAAAAGCACAAGAAAAATAATAAAATAAGAAACTGCCTCATAAACCTGAACAGGATGTCTTGGAATGCTGTCATTTCTTATAAAAACAACAGCCCAGGGAACAGATGTTTTGATTCCTGTTATTTCAGAATTGAAAAAATTTCCTGTTCTTATAAAAACACCTGCAAGTGCAGTTGGAATTGAAAGCCTGTCAACAAGCCATAAAAAAGATTCATTATTTTTTCTGACAAAAAGATAAAGTGCTGTAAGAACGCCAATACCGCCGCCATGGCTTGCAAGCCCGCCTTCCCACACTGCAAGAATTTTAACTGGATTTGAAAGATAATATAAAGGTTCGTAAAAAAGACAATGTCCAAGCCTTGCACCGATAATTGTTCCAAAGACAATATAAATTAAGAGACTGTCAAGATTTAAGTCTTTTCTTTCCTTTTCACAGATTTTTGTCATGAGATAAAAACCGGACAAAAAGGCAAGAGCGAAAAAAAGTCCGTACCATCTGACCTGTACAAATTTAAGGTCAAGGAGCACAGGGTTTATATTCCACACTAAATAATCCAAAAATTTCTCCTGTCTGGTAATCGAAAATAAAAAACTTTTTGTTCAGCAGCTATTTATTGGACCACAATGGATCGGCACCGAATTTGTTAAGCCACCATTCATCGAGTGTGCAGTATTTCATCACATCTTCCCTTGTAAAAGGAATTTTATAGTTCATGAAATACTCCATGATAATTTTATGGGCTTCAATTATTTTTAAAGTCATTTCATTTGCTTTTCCCTGATTTTTCATATTTTTATCAGGATGCCATTTATTTAAAAGCTCCCTGTATTTTTTCTCAACTTCAGGAATTGTTGCACTTTCAAATAAACCTAAAAGCTTTCTTGCTTCTTCAATTTTTTCAAATGATGCCAATTTTATTCACCCTTTACACCTTTAATTACTGCAAAACCGCCCTGACCATAACCTTGAGTAATTTTTTGGGGGTTGTCTTTAAATATTGCCTGATAAAACTCAATGTCTCTAAATCCCGCAAGAAAAAGAAGCTCTTTTACTTCATCTACACTATAAAATACCGCATCTTTATAAAAAGGATTTTCATGTTTTTTTTCTCTGTAAATTTCACCCATCCAGGAACCATTGTCTACAAATCCAAGGATAAAACTTCCTTTATTTTTAACAACACGGTTTATTTCCTTGAAAGCAAGAAGAATATCATCGTAAAAACAAATTGTTGTAACAGCCAGTGCAAAATCAAATGAGTTGTCTTTGAAAGGTATTTTTTCTCCTCTGGCACACACAGTTTTTACTCCGTTTTTTGAAGCATTTTCAAACATTTCCCTTACAGGATCTATTCCGTATTTTATATTCAGTGGAATGGCGAACTTTCCTGTTCCGACTCCTGATTCAAAGCCTTTGCCAGATTTCGGTACAAATTTTTTTAATGCCTCAAGTTCTGTTTCATAAAGCATATGATTGTCTTCAAACCATTTATCATATCTTTCATGATTT
>JBFWJK010000138.1:0-9328 GCA_050253255.1 Desulfobacteraceae bacterium
TTGGAACATAGGTGACAATTATTTCACCATTGTCAGGAAGTCCTGTCATGGGACAAACTGATGTATGTTCAGGATGACTTATTACAATCTCTATATCTCTATTTCCCTTATAAAGAAATTCAACTGGGTCGAGCATGTCAGTTTTTACTGAATCCGGCCCTGAAATTTCATAGGGAACCTGTTTTTCATGTGTAATTTTCATTTTTTCCTCTTATTTAAAAATCATGGCGAAACAAAATAATAAACAATAACCATGCTGAAGCAGACAAGAACAATAATACCAGGAGTTGTAAAATAAGCATGATACATGGGTTTTCCCTCTGCTTTAATTTTTTTTGCCTCTCTTGAAAACCACTTGCCAAGCATTAATGATAAAATGAGAACAAACCCTGCCACTGCCCAGAATAAAATTTTTTCCAAAAAAACCTCCGCTAAACTATTTCATGGTTAAAAAACAACCGCACTTCTTTTTTTATACATCTATGCAATCAGATTAAAATACTGTCAACACAAAAAATAATTGAAAACAAAGGATAAATTCCGGTTTACACAAAAAAAAGGACAAAAATCAATTTTTGTCCTTTTTGTAAACTGTTTAGGGGAGATTATCTCTCCCCACTATTTTATTTTAGAAGTGTTTTTTTATGAATCTGTTTCCAATAATGAATTCTCTTATAAGTTTCATCTGGGCCTCCTTAATATATATATAATTTTATTAGTATCAGTGAACTTTGTTTGACTATAAGTTAGTGCAGTCTTTTAATATGTCAACCAATAAAATTATTTTTTTTGATAAACAGCAAAATAAGTTACCGGAATAATTATCAGAGTAAAAAGAGTCGATGCTGTAATACCAAAAATAAGAGCCCAGGCAAGCCCTGAAAAAACGGGATCAAAAGTAATTGGCCAGGCTCCTATTGCAGTTGTAATTGCTGTAAGAACTATTGGCCTGAATCTTATTGCTCCGCTTTCCAGAACAGCTTCCTTGAAATCTGCCCCCTGTTTGACCGATTCCTGAATAAAATCAATCAGCACAAGAGAATTTCTTATAACAATTCCTCCAAGAGCAATCATTCCTATCATGCTTGTTGCCGTAAAAAATACAGGGTTGTAATATCCTCCTATTGTTTCTCCGGTAATGACATTCAAAAGAAAAAAACCGGGCATAATCCCAAGAATTGTGAGAGGAATAGCCATCATTATTATAAGTGGCATAAAAAAGGAATTGGACTGGATAACAAGAATCAGATAAATAGCGACAAGGGCTGCTGCAAAGGCAATCCCCATATCCCTGAAAACCCTCAGAGTAATTTTCCACTCCCCTTCCCCGGCCCACTGGACTCTTATCCCCTGTTCCTCAAAATGATCGTCTTTTCCCATCATATCAATCACAGCCTCTCCTGGAGCCCTTCCAGCCATTTCAGCTGTAACATACACAACTCTTTTAAGATTTTTATGGTAAATCGGCTGATCTTCATCAACTTTTTTTACATTTACCATTTCGGCAAGAGAAACCATTTTTCCTGACACTGTTTTTATTGGTATTTCAAGAAGTTCAAAAACATTTGATCTTTTTTCCAGGGGAAAAATAACCCTTACAGGATAAGGCTGCCTTTCATTTTCTATATGAAGAAATGCAGGGTCAGAACCGCTTACAACAGCTCTTAAAGCGCCAAGTACCTGAGAAGTACTGACTCCGTGAAGTGCTGACTTTTCCTTGTCTATTTCGAATTCAAATCTTTTCCTTGGAGTTTCGCTCATATCGTCAATTTCAACAAGCCCTTCTTCATCTTTCATGATTTTTTTCTGAAGTTTTTTTCCAGCCTCAATAAGATCTGAGTAATCCTTTGACTGATCTCCGTAAATTTCTGCAACAACAGTTGCAATTACCGGAGGACCCGGAGGAACTTCAACAAGCTTTAAATCTGCATTATATTTTTGTGCAATCTTTTCAATATCTTTTCTTATCCTTAAAATTATTCCGTGGCTCTGCATTTCTCTTTTGTTTTTCTCAAAAAGATTAACCCTTATGTCAGCAAGATTTTCACCTTTTCTTAAATAATAATGACGGACCATTCCGTTAAAATCCATTGGAGAAGACTCACCTGAAAATGAAACATAATTTTTAACTTCAGGAACATTTGAAAGATAATCCTCAATAACCCTTACCACCCTGTCTGTGTATTCAAGAGTTGTCCCTTCCGGCATATCAATGATTACCTGGAATTCATTTTTATTATCAAAGGGAAGAAGTTTTAAGGGCACAAGGCGAAAAAATGCAAGGCCTGCTGAAACAAAAAAAAGAACTATAACTCCTGCAAGCAGAGCATACCTCAGTTTTCTGCTTTTAAGGAAAGGGGCGACTGTACCTCTGTAAAGCTTGTCAATAAAGGGATTTACTCCTGTTGAAGATTCAAGGTTTGACGGCTTTATATTTTTTAAAAACTGATAAGACATAAAAGGAACAACAGTGATGGCGCAAAGAGTTGAAAAAGTTACTGTAAGGGGAACATTTATAGCCATGGGCGCCATATAGGGCCCCATCATTCCTGTTATAAAAAACAATGGAATAAAGCAGACAATAATTGCAAGAGTTGACATCACAACAGGAACAAGAACCTCTGAAACACCAAACAATGTGGCTTTTTCAGGATCATCAGGTTTAAGTCTCATGTTTCTTTGAATATTGTCCACATTGGTTATAGGGTCATCAACAACAAGACCAAGGGATAAAATAAGGGCAAAAAGGGTTACCCTGTTTATTGTATATCCAAAAAGATAGTTGCAGAAAAGTGCAAGGGAAAAACTTACAGGAACTGCTATGGCAACAATAAGTGCCTCTCTTTTTCCTATTGTAAAGGCAAGAAGAATTACAACGCATAAAATTGCAAAACCAAGTGAACTTAAAAGGGAATTTACCTTTTCCCTTGCTGTTTCCCCATAGTTTCTTGTTATTTCAATCCTGATTCCATCAGGCATTATCTCTTTTTTGAGTTTTTCAACTTCAGCTATTACTGAATCAGCAACATTTACAGCATTTGTCCCTTTTTTCTTTGCAAGAGCAAGGGTTACAGCTGTTGCAGATTCCGGATAATCTTTATTTTCATTCATCTGCCTGAAATATTTTGAAAACCCGATTCTTGAATATGTTTTTGCCTCCTTTGCACAGCAGCTTATATCAGCAACATCTCTTAAATAAACAGGCCTTCCATCTTTTACTCCTACAACAAGGGTTTTCACATCCTGTGCATCTTTTAAAAAAGAATTGCTTTCAACCTTAAACACCTTGTTTCTGTCTGAAAATGTACCTGCAGTAACTGAAGAATCAGCAGCTTTTAAGGCACCTGTAATTTCGTTTATTGAAACATTCAGGCTTTTCATTTTTTCGGGGATTACTTCAACTTTTAATTGTTCGGGCCTTCCTCCGGTTATTGAAGTTTTTGAAATATTCTCAAGCTCTGAAAGCCTTGAAAGGACCTCCTCGCCAATTCTTTCCATTGCATGATCATCATAGATTTCAGAATAAAGTGTAATATTTACTATGGGAACATCATCAATGCTTACAGGCTTTACAACCCAGTTTTCAACTATGGAAGGGACAATATCCCTGTTGATCATAATTTTATTGTGCAGTCTTACAAGAGCTCTTGTTTCATCTTCTCCAACATAAAATCTTACGGTTACAAGAGCCATGTCCTTTTTGGATGTTGAATATACATATTCAACCCCCTCTGTCTGCCACAAAAGCCTTTCAAGAGGAGCAGCCACAAGTTTTTCAATTTCCTTTGCACTTGCCCCGGGTGCACTGACAACAATGTCAGCCAAAGGAACAATTATCTGGGGTTCTTCCTCTTTTGGAGTCAAAATAACTGCACTAATCCCAAGAACAAAGGCTGCAAAAAGAAAGATAATTGAAAGCCCTGGCGATAAAAAGGCTTTTACCGTTTTCATAAGAGGTCCGAAAGAAATGCTTTGAAAATTGTTGTTCATTTAAATATCTCCATCATTGTTCAATAAAAACGAAAGTCCAGCCAAGTCAGCAATTCAGTTGATTTTGACAATATCGTTTTCATTTATGCCGGATAAAACCTCAACCCCTTCTTTTGTAAGGGCTCCGGTCTTTACATATACTCTCATGAATCTTCCGTTCTCAAAAACATTGACCATTTTGAGCTGCCCGATCTGAATCACAGCTTTTTCCGGTACAATTACAGCTTTTCTCTTATTTACAGGAACAAGAAGTTTTGCATACATTCCGGGATAAAGCCCTGTTGTTTCATCTATTGATGCTTTTATAAGAAAAGTTCTTGTTTCAGGATCAGCATAGGGGACAATTTCTTCTATTATACCGCTGAGTTTCTTTCCCGCCGACTCTACAAGTATTTCAGCCCTGCTTCCTTTTTCCAGTGAGGAAACAAGGCCTTCTCTTACATTTACTTCAGCCATCAATGCACCTGAAGTCTGAATAATGAAAAGAGGTTTTCCAGGAAGAGCAAGATCTCCTTCTTCAACCATTTTTTTGAGAACTTTTCCATCTTCCGGAGCTATAATTTTTGTATACTCAAAAGCCACCTCAGCTTCCCTGACCTGTTCAGAAGCCGCTTTTATCTGAGCATCCGATGATTCCAGGGCTTCGTTTGCCCTTGCAAGGGCAGCTTTTGACTGAAGAAATACTGACCTTGCCTGCTCATATTCTCTTTTTGTGGCAGCTTTTGAATCATAATACTTCTTTATTCTTTCATAGTCAGACTTAGCCTGGTCAAAAGCAGCCTCTGCAGAGGCAATCTCCTGCCTGGCCTGACTTTTTGAAGAATATGCAGATTTTAAATTTGCCTCTGCCTGGCTTAATTTAGCTTTAAGACTTCTGTCATCCAGAAGAGCCAGAACTTCACCTTTCCCGACTCTGTCTCCGGCTCTGTAATTTATTTTCAAAATCTGTGCCTGAATCTGGGAATCTATTCTTGCTTCTGTCTTAGGCCTGATTGTTCCGACAGCCTCGTATTTTTCGGCAAGTTCAACCAGAGCAGCTGAAACGGTTTCAGATGAAGAAGGGGAAATGCTGGACGAAACTTCATTTTTTTCGTTCCCTGTGATTTTATCTGAAGAACAGCCCGCAATTAAAACTGCAAAAATCAACAAAAATATCAGAAATTTTTTCATTTTTTTCTCCATCTTTCTTTATTTTTAATAACTGAATTGAATTTTTTAATCTGCCGCTGCTGCATAATCATTATGCACCTTGTTCCATTTTTACCTCTGAGCATCAAAAAGCCCGTACAACCCGCCTCCAGCTTCAACAAGAGCAGCTTCAGCTTTTTTTTTGCTGTAATAGGCTTTTCGTTCAGCAGTATTTGCAGAATTCCTTGCCAGTTCAGCATTCAGATATCTTGTGATCCCTGCAGACCCTCCTTCATACTGTTTTTTTACAAGCCTGAAGGAAGCTTTGGCATCTTTTTTCTGAAGTTTTGCAACTTTGAGCCTTTGTTCAGCCAGTTCAAAATCAAACCAGGCTTTTCTTGCCTGCATCTTTATATTCAGTACCGCTTTTTTTTCTTTTTCCTTTGCTTTTTTTAAAAGAGCATCCGCTTTTTTTATCCTGGAGGATGTGGAAAATCCGTCAAAAAGCTTTACTCCCATCATAACCCCGATTCTGTAATTCTGCCTTTCTTTTGAAAATTGAAAATCTGGATCATCATGATAATAATCTGCTTTTAAATCGAGTGTCGGGAAATGCCCTCCCTTTTCTATCCTGTATCTGTACTCTGCAATTTCTGTCTGCTTTTTAACGGCCTTAAGATAAGGACTGCTGCCAAGCGCCTTTTCAATCAGACCTTCACAGGATAAAGGCAGATCTTTTATTTCAAAATCATCATTTGAAGCATCAATTTCTGTTTCCGGGTCAGTTCCTGTAAGAACAGAAAGCCTGATTCTCATAATCCTGCACCTGTTTTCAGCCTCCAGGAGATCCTCTCTTGCAGCAAGAAGTCTTGCCCTGAGAGACAACAAATCAGACTCCAGAGCACTTCCGCCTTTGAATTTAACCTCTGTTATCCTGACCTGCTCTTCAATTGCATTTACCGATTCCCGGGCAATATTAACCATATCTTTCGCACTTAAAATATCGTACCATACTGAAATCACAGAATATATCAAAGAGTTCCTTACTTCATTTTCCATGAATCTTCCGGCTGATACACTCTCTTCTGCCATTTTTTTTGCATTAAACGTCCTGTTTCCGTTATAGAGTCTCATTGTTGCAGAAATTCCTGCCTCAAAATTATCAAAACTGCCTGGATCATTAAAATCTGTGTCAGGAGGGAGTTTTCTCTGATCAATAGATTTGAAAAGATAGGAAGAAGGAGCATCACCATTGAGATATTCCGTGTAAGCAGAAATCTTTGGCATAAACCCTGAAGCAGCATTTTCATAATCAGCCATGAAAGATTTTGTTTCATAACAGGCTTCTTTAATATCAGGATTTTGAGCCAATGCAGTTTCAACTGCCTGTTTTAAAGAAAAGACCCTCACGTTCAATCCTTTATCTGCAAAATCACATGAATCAATTGCAAAAGCTGAAGACATCCCGACAGCAATAAAAAAAACTGAAAACAAAAGATAATTTCTCATTTTCTCTCCGATATTTTTTGCAGTACTATTGAAGATTAATTTTTTTAAAAGATACAGAGTCTTGAATTTAGTTACACTTAAACTTAAAAATTAATATTATCAAAAAAGTTTTCCAGATAACTTAAGATCATAAGCTTAGAGATCCGATTCAAATACACCATGAATAAGACAATATGAACTTATTTTCATTTTTCTGCAGCTTACTGTAAAATCGGCTTTCGGGATGTTCCCCGGTTTCAAAAACTGCCTGATTTCATTTTCTCCGTCTGCCGCCTGAATAAAACCTATATAATGAGACTTGACCATTGGATGAGGATGCTTTCCTGTTCTTGCCTCAAACCCTGAATCTGTTTCGGTGATATAAGGAACATGCTTTTCAGAAGCAGGATCTCCTGACTGAGGTTTCAGGTAAATCATTTTTTCACCGCAGCATTCAAGAGTACCCATTCCCCCATTTAAAACAGAAACAAGATTTCCGCATATATCACATTGGAATATGTCATTTTTATTATTCATAAATAATTCATCCTAACGGAAAAAACTTTTAATAATTTTTAAAAAAGTGATAAGAATAAAAGTATTGTATTTTTATAATTACAAGAGTTTTGCCTTATTGTCCAACCGACTTTTTTCTATTTTAGGAGTAAAAAAATATGCTGTTCAAAAAAATATCCCTCAGAAACAAACTTCTGTTCATAGCTGTTGCAGGCCCGCTTCTTGTTTCAATTATAATGGGAATGTTTGAAATAAACACAATCAAAAAAGACAACCTCAGGATAATTGAAGAACGGAGCAAAACTGTTGTAATGATGGCTGAGGCCGCAAGGGAAGGTATGGCCAGAAGAATCAGTCTTGGAATAGTAAAGGATTTTCAAAATATTGACAAAGATGTCATAATTGAAGCCGTTCCAGTAATAACTGCGATAAGAATGGCTGAACAGAATGCCCGTAAATCCGGATATGAGTTCAGAGTTCCAAAATTCAGCCCGAGAAACAGCCAAAACACTCCAAATGAGTTTGAAGCAGAAATACTCAAGGAGCTCAGAGAAAAAAATCTTCAGGAAAAATTTGTTGAAACATCTGACAGCCTTTATTATTTCAGACCTATAAAACTTACCCGCGACTGTCTTTACTGCCACGGAGATCCAAAAGGAGAAAAAGACGCTGTTGGAGGTATTAAGGAAGGCTGGAAAGAAGGTGAAATGCATGGAGCTTTTGAAATTATTTCTTCACTTGGCCCTATGAAAAATGCAATCAGATCATCAATTATCAATACATCTGTCATAACACTTTTAATAATCGGGTTCACCTCTTTGTTTGTCTGGTTCTTCATGAAAGTCAATATTTTAAATCCAGTCGAGAAAATAAAGAATTTTATCCAGAAAATATCGTCAGGAGATTTGAGTTCAAAGATTGAATATGACTCAACTGACGAACTGGGTGTTATTTCTAAAGAACTTTCAAATATGCAGAATTTTCTAAAATCAAGTATAAACGCACTTTCAGAAACATCGCATATGATGGAAGATTCGGCAAACCACCTTGAAAAACTTTCCGCCGACATGTCCAGATCTTCAGAAGATACTACAATCCAGAGCGAATCTGTTGCAGCGGCATCTGAAGAGCTGAGCTCAAACATGGAATCTGTTGCAGCGGCAATTGAACAGACTGCAACAAACGTTTCAATGGTTTCTTCTTCTGCAGAAGAAATAAACCAGAGGATTTCTGAAACGGCTTCAAACACTGAAAAGGCAAAAACCATTTCAAACGAGGCTGTAAATCAGGCAAACGAAGCCTCGGTTCAGGTAAACAGACTCGGCGAAGCAGCGCAGGAAATCGGAAAAGCAATTGAACTTATCACTGAAATTTCCGAACAGACAAATCTTCTTGCACTTAATGCCACAATAGAATCAGCAAGAGCAGGAGAAGCAGGTAAAGGTTTTGCAGTTGTTGCAGATGAGATAAAAAAACTTGCCCAGCAGACATACAACGCAAGCGAAGAAGTCAAAAAGAAAATTGCAGACATAAGATCCACAACAGGTGAGACAGTCAGCAGTATAAAAAATATTTCAAATGTAATTCAGGAAGTAAACGATATTATTGTAGGAATTACAGCTGCAATGGAAGAACAGAAAATGAATATTTCTGAAATTACAGAAAATGTTTATCAGGCCTCCCAGGGCACCAGCCATGTCAGTGAAAACACATCACAGGCATCCGAGGCTGCTTCCGAAATTGCACAGAGTATAGCAAAGGTCAACTCCAATGCATCTGATACAAACGAAAAATGCAGAAATGTAAATTCCAATTCAAAAAAACTTCTTGAGATATCAGCTTCCATAAATAAAATGATAAAATCATACAAGTTTTAACAAACAAAGGGGGAATCTTTCCCCCTTTGTTCTGACATCCCCTGATTATGATTTTTAACTTTTTGTCTCAAAAAAAATTAAAAACTTTCACTTTTTCATAATTGAAACATTGTATCACAAAATGATACAATATTGTCTCGTTTCACAATTCTCTAAAGGATTAATACGCTTTTCCATCCGGCCCGCAGCTGATGAAAAAATTTAACTCAATAATTATTTGACAAGCAACCCAATGAATTTATAAAATTTTTACAACAGTCCTTTTTAAAAAATATTTCAGAAGCTTCATTCAAAAAACTCTGGCACCTAATTTGCAAAAGTATTGACAT
>JBFWJK010000139.1:0-9308 GCA_050253255.1 Desulfobacteraceae bacterium
CCCTTCAGCCGAAATAGAGATTTTATCTACAGGTGTATTGTTCATACCGCTTGAGTGTGCCTTAGCATTAAGATTGTTCTGGCTCACCTGTTTGCTGTATGCCTTCAATACATTATGTATCTGGTATGCCGGTATTTGCATACTCACCTCTCCTTGCTTAACAGATATTTCGGCATGGGAAAAATTTTCCTTAAATTATTTTTTATATTTTCAATAATTAATGGAAATTGTCAAGAAACATATCCTGAAAAGCAGGTTCTGATGAAAGAAAGATGAGAGTCAAAAGCTATTTCAGGGAGATTTTCATACTCAAAAAATTTGCAGTCCATGGCGTCGTCGCCTGGAAAAATTTGCCCGGAAAAATTTTCCACACAGTATCCAGTGATAGAAACAGTCCCGTACAAAACGCTTGGATGGCTTAATACTCCAAGTATATTGGATATTCTGCCTGTTATTCCGGTTTCTTCGTTAAGTTCACGCAAAGCTGTTTCCTCAGGAGTTTCACCTATTTCCATAAATCCTCCGGGAAGACACCACATCCCGATTTTGGGTTCAACGCTTCTTTGCACCAGCAGAATTTTTTTGTTTTCATCAACAACCACACAGCATGAGGCCGGTACAGGATTTTCATAAAGGGGCTGGTTGCACACAGAACAGAAAAGCCTGTTTCTTCCTTCAATAAATTTTTTTTCAAGTTCAAATCCGCAGAAATGGCAGAATTTTTTTTCTTTCAAAATAAAGCCTCTGAATAAATCGTTAAATATCGGGTAACCCAGCTTAAATCACGGGCTAAGCAGATAATAGTTTCAAATTAAATGACAAGGATATATTTAATCGGGAAACATAACATAACCTTTATATTTATGAGCAGTATATGCAAGAGACAGAAAACAGTAAATGCCGGGCAAAATTAAATAAAATCAGGCCGGAACCGGTTCCGGCCTGTAATAATCTGAAATTATGGAGTTTTTAATCGTCAAAATCTCCGTCAGGGCCTTTGTCGCTTGTAATAAGCTTTGCCTTTTCAATTATTTTTTCTTTTGTCCATTCTTCAGGTTTTTCTATCCTTGAAGCCTTGGGACCCGGATCATGGCCTCCCTTTTCAAGGATTTCACTTATGACATAATCTGCCGTATCCTTTGCATTGAACACATTTACAAGATAGTCATAGGCAAGATCTTCAACTCTTTTTGCCATTTTTTCCTTAACTTCCTTTTCAATTCCCATTATACGGTTTTCAAAAGGATTGTTAAGTTTTTTGAAATCATTGCCTTTTATATTGTTTTTTCTGGCGTATTCATTCATTTCTTCCCATATGTCTTCGGGAAGACCTTCTCCTTTGATTTTCTTTAGATCTCCGTTTGCGTCAAGAATTGCGTTGCCGTAGTCATTTACTTCAATTCCCCATCCTGCCATCTGAAGTGCTGTTGCCACATTGGCCTTTGTGGTGGAGGTTTTTTCTGCAATCTGTTTCAGCTTTTCAGAGCTGTTTCCTGACGTCCCGTGCTGTGCGCCGGATACTTTATAAGGCTCAAGAGCCCTGTGGATTTCGGCAGTAAGTTCAATCTGAATTCCGTCTTCGTTTGTTTCTATTCCGTGGGTAGTACCGTTGTTAAGGGCAATCCAGTTTGGAAAGATGTTGTGGGCATTAAGGCCTTTTATAAGGAAAAGGGCTTCTTCAGGGGTTGAAAGTCCTGACTTGCCTTTTATTTCCCCGACTTCTGTTTCAAGGCCTGCCCAGGGAGGAATCAGGCTGTAGAGTTCAATGTTTGTTAAAAGATTGAGATCATCTTTCATATGTGAGGCGTCAATTGCAATAGAGGTAATACCGCAGTCAAAAAGTGAGGGGATTTCTCGTTTTGCTCCGGGAATATCACTCTCTTTTTTTATTCCGTAATGGTCTGCGTGAACTGCAACGGGAATGGTTATTCCAAGCTCATTGCAAACAGCGTCAACCTGTCTTGCCATATTCCAGAGATTTATCGGGCAGTATGCGTTTGCGCCTCCTTCTGATCTTGCAATTTCAATTATAACGGCAGCATTTGCTTTCTGAGCTGCCTGAAGGACTCCCCTCAAAACAATATGGTTTCTTGCATTGGCAGCTATGGTCATGCATCTGCCTTTTTTAAGCATTGCTATGTCAATATATTTTCCCGAGACAATAAGAGCCTTTGAGTTGGGAAACAGCCTTCTGATGTTCGGTGGCCTTCCAATTTCAACAGCTTTTTCAAAATCAGCCGGTTTAACAGGCATTTAATCCTCCTTCTTAATATAAACTTTTGTATAAGTTATAAATTTAATTTTATCTGAACAAAAACAATTCATATCTGAATTTTATAAATATTACATTTGCAGTTTCAAATTAAAAGTTCAATATAAAAGTGACTGCAAAAGGTGTAATCAAAGTAAGAATAAATCCGCTGAAAACTGCGGCCGCAGCTATCTCTTTTCCGGAAAATTTTGCAATCACTGGCAGTGTTGTATCCATTGCAGTTGCTCCGCCTGAAGCAACTGATGAAAGCGGGCCGAAAAATCTTACAAAAAAAGGGGTCAGTAAAAGTGTAATTATCTCCCTTGAAATATTTGATAAAAGAGCTGTCATTCCCAGTGCTTCAGAGTGAAGCTCCGCAATTATTATACTTGAAAGAGAATAATATCCGAATCCTGCTCCTACAGCCAGTGCCTCCTTTAATGAAATTCCTTTGAGTGCAAATGAAATAAGTGCTGTGCCTCCAAGAGATCCGATTATTATTGAAAAAGGAATCAGTAAAAGTTTAAAGCTTTTACTGAAAAAGAAAAACCAGGTTTTTTTGTCTGAGCCCATTGTAATGCCAACAAAAAAAAGAAGAAGATAAAGTGCGTATGTGGAAAAGCTGTTCTCTAATAAAAAATCAGGCAGAAACTTGTAGATTCCCAGAACAAGGCCTGAAATAAAAAAAGCTGTTATTATCAGACTGTCTTTCATTGTTTATTCTCTTTGTTTCTGAATATAAGAAAATATACAGGAATGGAAAGTGCAATACTTCCGGCAACAGCACCGGCTGAAATAAGGATTCCGTTTATTCCTGATGAAAAAAAAGTGGAGGTTACCTTTTCATTAAGTCCTGCTTCAGCCCCGAAAAGAAATAAAAGGAGGAAAACCGAAACCATTGTGGCTTTTTCGAAAAAAACAATAACCCTCTTTTTTTCTCTGAGTAAAAAACCTGCTGAAATTCCTGCAAAAAGGAATAAAAAAACTTTTATCATTATAAAATCCTGTTATTTAAAAAAATACTTGATAAAACTCATAAAGGTGGAATTTATATTTGAAGAAAGTCATTTGTCAAATAAATTGTCTGTATTAATATATGTTGATAGGTCAAAAATGGATATTTTTTGTTCAGTTTAAGAAGTATGATAAATTTAACCTTCAGAAGACATTAAGTATTTTGGGGATTGAAATTTAAATATGATGCGGGGATGGACAAATAAGACCGTTTTTTTCAGTCATTGAATAAGAATTGTTTTTAAAAAGTTTGAAAATAGAAAGGTTTTTCATTATGAAACTGATAGATGCAAGAAACATGGCCTGCCCAAAACCTGTGATAGAGACAAAAAAATTCCTTGAAGAAAATCGGGAGTGCATTGAGCTGGCTGTTCTGGTCGATAATCCTGCAGCATCTGAAAATGTTTCAAGGTTTCTTTCAAACTGCGGGTTTGAAGTCAGTGTGGCAAGGGACGGAGATACTTTGAAGATCACAGGGCTGAATAAAAAGGGTGAAGAAGCTTCTCATACTCGGGAAGAGGCTGATGAATTTTCTGAGACAAAAACTCTTGTGATGATTGCAAGAGATAAAATGGGATCCGGAGATTCTGCGCTCGGTGAAAAGCTTATGAAAAATTTCATTGCAACCCTTTATGAATATCAGGGGCTGTGGATGCTTGTTTTTGTCAACAGCGGGGTAAAGCTTGCTGTGTCAGATTCAGGAGCGCTGGAAGACTTGAAAAAGTTAGCAGAATCAGGCGTTAAGATTCTGGTATGCGGAACCTGTCTGGATCATTACAAAATTCTTGAGGCAAAGGAAGTGGGTGAAACAACAAATATGCTCGATATTGTTACAAGTCTTAATCTGGCTGACAAGGTCATAGCAATTTAATAACAGGTCAATTTTTTGTAATTTTATCAGGGTAAAAATAAGCGGTCTTTTTCAACCTGCCGCAGATTACTTGTTTTTATTCGGAGGTTTTTTCCGTAATTCCCAGGTTTTCAAGAGCCTTTTTTATGTCTGTTTTTGAGATGGGCTTGACAATATATGCTTCACATCCGGATTTAAATGCTTCCATTACTTCGCTCTTCTGATCAAGAGCGGTAACCATTATTATTTTTGAATGGTCAAGTCCTGTCACCTTTCTGGATTCTTCAAATTCTCTTATTTTTTTTAATGCTTCAATGCCTGTCATTACAGGCATCATTATGTCAAGGCATACAAGATCAAACGGTTTTTCATCAAAAGATTCCACAAAAAGATTAAGAGCCTTTACCCCATTTTCTGCGGTTATGCATTCGCCGTAATTTTTCAGATAATTTTTCATAAGAATTTCACTTACTTTGTCATCTTCAGCTATTAAAATTCTCATTTTTCTCCTTTCATCTTTTCAGGTATAAAAATTATCACGCTTCCGCCCGATTTTTTTTTCCCCTGAAGAGGTGATACAATTATGTCAGGGAATTTTTTTGAAAATTCAGGCATATAAAGGCTTACGGTTTTATTTTCCTTTAATGCCTTGATATTTGCCTCTACTATTTCAGGATTTTTGACTTTTTCCCCGGGAACAGCAAATGGCAGTTCTTTCCCGGACATTTCATTTGTAAGCACAATCATATTTTCCGAATCTATTCCAATAACAGGCACAGGAATACTGTTTAGTACATTCTGAGATACCTGAAGAGCACTGTTCTGGAGTTTCAGTTTGTGAGTTCTTTTTTCAACTTCCTCTTCAAGATTCTGATTGATTTCCTTTAAGGATTCATTCTGTTCAATTACCTTTTTATGAAGCTCTCTGTTTGTTCTGAGTAAATTAAAATGTGAAACGGATTTTTCTATTTCTTTTTTAAGATTTTCATCATTCTAGGGTTTTAAAATATACTTGTTTATATACTCCTTGTTGAGAGCTTCAGTTATTATGTTTATATCTGCATAGCCGGATAGTATTATTTTTATTGAGTCCGGATTTATCTGGTTTATTTCGAAAAACATATCTGTGCCGTTCATTTCAGGCATTCTATAGTCTCCTATAATGACATGAAAATCTTCCTTTGTGCACATTTCTATTGCCTCTGAAGGGGTGGCTGCGGTTTTTACAATATAGGGCTGAGTTCTGAGCATTCTCTGAAGAGATTTCAGAATGTTTTTTTCATCGTCAACAATAAGAATTGTAGTCTGTTTTTTTTTCATTTTAAATTCTCTGAAAAATTTCTGAATTCTTCTTCTGTGCTTTTTAAAAGCTCAGGAAGCCAGTAATTTATTTCCTGAAGAGGTTTTTTAACAAAACCCGATATTTCCGGATGTATTTTTTCTACTTCTATTCCTGAGTTAAGTATTTTTGCCTTGTGGTTGTCAATATAATTTGAAATCATCAGAAGCACAAGGTCTTCAACGCATGAAGCTTTTTTTGTAAAAGAATGATGATATCTTATTGAATCAATAAGCTTTACAGGAAACTTCCATTCCTTTGCAGCAAAGGCTCCAATGGCTGAATGGCCCGGAAACCGGTTCAGAAGTTTTTCTGCTTTGGAAAAGGGTATTTTTTTTTCAACGGCTGTCTGCTGAATTTTTTTAAAATAATTATTGTTGATTTTATGGATAATAAGTTTGCCTATATCGTGGAGAAGTCCTGCAACATAGGCATCGTCAGGTCTGGAGATTTTAAATTTCATGCTGATATATCTGCTTATTGAAGCTGTGAAGAAAAGATGCCTCAAGAGTTCAATATCCATAAATCTTTCTTCGCTCATTGTATTGATGACTGATATTGTGATTGCTATCCTGTGCACAATATCAAACCCAAGAACTGAAACTGCATCTGGAATATTTGATATTTTTGACGGCATTCCATAAAAGGCTGAGTTTACAATTTTTAAAATTCTTGCACATATTGCCGGGTCTTTTTCAATAATAAGACTAAGGGTTTTATAGTCAGTTTCAGGCAGGTCTATTACCCTGTTTATTTCAATTATTACATATGGAAAAGCAGGTATTGACTCAGTAATATTCAATTTTTTTTTATTTTTTTGACCCATAGTCATAAAAACTATTGCTCCAGTCTTTTCCCAAAAGTTTCTAATATTTTTACAGGCTGCCTGAGTGTTTCTGTTTTTAAGACAGAGTTAATCTTCTCAATTTTTCTGTCGTTTATAATTGTTTGTTTTTCAAATATTGTTTCTCCTGAAAGAGTTAC
Organism: Desulfobacteraceae bacterium; assembly: GCA_050253255.1. Classification (GTDB taxonomy): domain Bacteria; phylum Desulfobacterota; class Desulfobacteria; order Desulfobacterales; family JACKCP01; genus JACKCP01. The sequence continues at coordinate 6,439 of JBFWJK010000139.1, forward strand.
AATGTCTTTTGCAATAAGGTCTCCTGGCTGGAGCTGGTCAGGTTTTACTTCAATTTCAACTGAATAATCAAGTTTCTGGTTTTTCATCAGATCCAGCATTATTTTGAGTATATCAGGGTCAAAAAGAGAAAAGGTGTTCTGCTGAAGGCTGTGCATTACTGAGTTTTCAATCAGAGTTTTTCTGTCCATTTCTGAAGGCGATATTTTTTTTGTATATATAAAATTTTCTATTGCATGATTGAGCTTTTTGGAGGTCATGTGAAGTTTGTCGTAGGTGTCTGCAATATGTATTATCCTTGATTCAAGCGGAATGGTCTTTTCCTCTATGCCGTCTGGGAACCCTGATCCGTCATAATTTTCATGATGATGTCTGATTATTTTTGAACAGTTGTCGAGCTGAGGGATAAATTTTAAAATTTCCTGACCTCTTACAGGATGCTCAAGATAATGCTGCTTTTGAGTTCGTTCTGTAAAATCAGCTGCAAAATTTGATACTCCCGGAAGGGTTATTCTGCCTATGTCATGCAGCAGAGATGCAATTTCAAGTGTTCTTAACTGTTCCTGGGAAAAATCCATTGCAATTCCCAGCTGAATTGAAAGTGATGAGACTCTTCTGCCGTGCTCTGAAAGTTCGGGGTTGACTGTATGGACAAGACTGTCAATTGAACGGATTGTATTGAAAAGGCTTTCTGTGAGATCCCTGTTTGACTTGATAAGTTTTGCATTTTTTTCAGAAATTTCAATTGTCCGCTCTTTGACTTTTTCTTCAAGTTTTCTGTTTATGTCCCCAAGTTCCTTGTTCTGCCTGGCTACTATTGCAAGAAGTCTTTTATTTTCAAGAACAAGCTCATACTGTTTAAGTCCTTCGATTATAATTTTTATTAAGTCTTTGTCTTCCCAGGGTTTTGCTATGAATCTGTGGATGCCCCCTTTGTTTATTGCATCAACAAGTGCATCCATGTCTGTATAGCCTGTAATAAGAAACCTGACTGCAAAGGGAGAAATCGCTTTGGCCTTTTCAAGAAAAACCGCACCTTTCATTTCAGGCATTCTCTGATCAGATATTATAAGTGAAAAAGGAGGTTTTTCTTTTTTTAAAATTTCAAGCCCTTTTTCGGGTGAATCCGTTGTTTCAACTTCGCATGGCAGTTTTCTCAGAATTCTTTTTACTGCTTTCAGTATTCCTGGTTCGTCATCAATAATAAGAATTTTATGCTTGTACTTGAGATCTGTTTTACTTTCCATTTTTTCCATCATTTCTATTTAAATTTGAACTTGCCGGCAATGAAATGACAAAAACAGTCCCTTTGCCAACCTCACTTCTTGCATTTATTGTTCCGCTATGCATTTTTATTATGTTGTAGGCAACATTGAGACCAAGTCCTGTGCCTTTACCGACAGGTTTGGTTGTAAAAAAGGGATCAAATATTCTGGGCAGGTTTTCCTTTGTTATTCCCTGGCCGTTATCAGCAATTTCAATAATTATAGATTTGTTTTTGAGATAGGTTTTTATTGATATAAGTCCTTTTTCTTCAATGGCCTGGGATGCATTTAAAATAATATTCATGAAAACCTGATTGAGCTTCTGGGGGAAGCAGTTGATTTCAGGGATATCACCGTATTTTTTTATTACTTTTGCTTTGTACTTGATATCGTTCCAGATTACATTCAAAGTTGAATCAATGCACTTGTTTATATCGGAAAGTTTGGCAATGTCAGATCCGGGGTGGGCAAAATTTTTCATGTCAGTAACAATCTTGCCTATCCGGTTTGTTCCTTCAATGCAGTCTTTTAAAAGATCTGTTGTATCTTCAAGAAGAAAATTTATGTCTATTTTTTCAAGGTATCCGTTAATTTCATCCAGCTGTTGTTTGTCAGGCAGCTGGCCTTTGAGATTCATTTCAAAAACAGAAATTAGCTTTTTACCGGCACCTATGAGATCTTCAAGATATCCCTTGAGAGTATCTAGGTTGCTTTTTACAAAACCGGTTGGATTGTTTATCTCGTGAGCAATTCCTGCTGAAAGCTGTCCGACCGCAGCCATTTTTTCAGAATGAAGAAGCTGTACCGTTGCTTTTTCGTAGTTGTCCTGAAGCTCTATTGTCCTCTTGCCAGCTCTTATTCTTGCTGCAAGTTCCTTGGGGTTGAAGGGTTTTATTATATAATCGTCTGCCCCGGCGTCAAAAGCTGAAACTGTGTCTTCAACATCTGATTTGGATGTTAGAAGAATTATATATATATATGGTGATGAAAAATTGGTTCTTATTTCTCTGCACAGCGTGATGCCGTCCATTTCAGGCATCATCCAGTCGGAAACAATGATTCTGCTTTTTGTGGATTTCAGAAGATCTATAGCTTCCTTACCGTCTTTGGCTATGTGGGAGTTGAAATTTTCCTTGGCAAGCATTTTCTGCATGAGCCTTGAGGAAACAGGATTGTCTTCGGCAATGATTATATCCATATCTGTAAAAAATGCTCCCCTTAAAATTAAGGATATGATTTAATTTTTATGGTATGAATAGTCTGGTTTGCAATGAACATATTTCAGTCGAATCTGGTAAATGTTAAAGTATTCTTTTAATTATGTCCAATTGTTAATGATGAGTAAAGTTTTTAATTGAGATAAAAGCAGGACAGGAGTAAAAAATGACAAAAATTGACGAGCAGATTTTAAGGGCTGCAAAGGAAGTAATAGTAAAGTACATTGAAGTGGGAAGAGTTTCTCCGGCAGCTTTTCATGAAAATTTTCAAAAAGTCTACAAGGGTATTTACGATACTGTTCACAATATTGAGTATAAAGGTGAGACCGGAGAAGAGGAAGAAGAAAAGTAAAGGCGACCCGTTCCGGGCAACAGAGCCCGGGACAGGCT
>JBFWJK010000140.1:0-9278 GCA_050253255.1 Desulfobacteraceae bacterium
TAACAAAAAACAAATTTTGGGGATTTTAAACTTTATCTTTTTCAAGGAGGGGGCATGATTTTTTCAAGAACCGCAGTTGAGGCCGATAAAGAAACTCGGAATAAGGAATGCGAAAAAAAGGAAGAATGTTATTTCGAGTGGTACGAAAATGCAGAAAAAGAAACCTGCACTGCGGCAAAGAAGGCTGCGGGACTTTGTTAGCTTTTTTTCCTGCAATTTATTGATTCACGCTTTTTCATACTTGTTTTGGATATTTTACAATGCTGTTTTACAACTACTCCACCATCCAGCAGACAGACAACGGTGTTTTTCTCTTTATGGATAACAATATTGAAGTTCCTGTAATGACAAGATGCTCTTGGATGAAGCAGTATGGAATTTACGAAAGAGAAGAGGCTATAAATTTTGCGATCAAATGGACCCTTGTCAAAGTAAATGAACTTTTTGTATCCAAGAAGACCAGGGAAAAGCGTGTGTCAATAATCTTTATAAAGGACCCCAATGACAAACTCAGGCCTTACAAGGGGTTTGCCTGATTTTGACTTTCCGTTAATTTCTTCTGAAATTCTGAATAAAAATCGATGCAATTATAAGTGAAAGACCTGTTATGGTTGATAAAAGTATCTTTTCTCCGACAATAAATCTTATCATAAAAAGGGAACATACCGGAGAAAGATAAATGAGGTTGCTTATTCTTGAGGCATTATCCGTAAGTTTCATAGCATAAAGCCAGAGCAGAAATCCCCCGCCCATTTCAAAGATTCCAATATAAAGAGAGCCTGAAAATCCGGGAATTGAAAAAGAAAAATCCCTGAACAAGAGAATATAAAAAAAAGAATAAACAAACCCGAACAAAAAATTATAAAAAAGTCTTATTTCCGGTTCAAGGCTGTCCTTAGTGTTAATTATCCAGTAAAAAGCCCATATTACTGTACTTATGAGTGCAAGAGCAATACCCGAAAGGTCTGCGTTATGTTCAAGAGGAGATTTCCCTTGAAATGCAATGATCAGGACTGCAAAGTAACAGGTGAAAATTGCAAAATAGTCTCTTTTTATCGGTTTTTGTTTGAGGATGATAAAGGACATGATCGAAAGGGTTACTGCCCATGTATAATTTATTGCCTGGGCAGACTGAGCCGGAAGAATATCATAGGCTTTGATAAGAATAAGATAATATGCAAAAGGGTTTAAAAAACCTGCTCCTGCGGAAAACAGTATCTGACCTGGTTTTATCCTGAAAAGGCTTATCCTTTTAAATTTTGCTGCACAACAGACAACACCTGCGGATACAAGAGAAGAATAAAAAACCATGAGCTCAGGAGGAAAATACCTCAGGCTCAGCTTAAATGCTGAAGCAATAGTTGACCAGAAGCCAACAGTTATAAGCGCAAGGGTGATTGCTTTTTTATTGTCTGTTTTCATTTTTTCCCTGAATCAATGTGTAAAAAGGAGGAGTTTAGGATTAAATCAGTCTGTCGTCAATAAGTCCGAAAAAGGATGAATCCGAACCGGAAAATTCCCAGCCAAGATGGGTCATACATCTTCCGCACAGGCATATTCTCCATGAATAGTTCTTAAACCATGAAAATTCCTGTGAATATTTTCCTGTGCAGATCAGCCCAGGTGCCCTGGAAAAACATCTTATGGTAAAAATGTATCCATACGGGTTTGCAAACGAATGAGTGTGGGAATCGTTTTTTTCTTCGGCAAAATTTTCGCTTGTTATTTCATTCAGGCAGTTTCTGCAGCACAAAGATCTGGAATTGAGGTTTGAAACCTCAGTCTTTGTCTGATTCAGAATTTTATGTGACGGCTCTTTGAATAAAAATATCATGTTTATCTGGCAAAAATATTAAGATTTGGTTTTTCACTTATTTCAGGATGATTTTTAAAAAGTATTGTAATATCATTTCTTATTTCTTCAATTGTTTTTTGTTTTTTTTCAAAAATTCCTGAAAATTCATTGCTGAATTTAAAGTTTGCACAAAAATACCTGTAAAATTTTACAAAAAGTTTTATGCCGTATTTTTCACCGAAATAAAATGTATACTCATCAAGCACTTTTTTCAGGGTCTTTTCATAAATACCGTAATCAAAACTTTTTTCCCCGGTCCACAGGGAAAATATCCAGGGTTTTGCCACTGCAATTCTTCCAATTGAGATTCCGTCGCATCCGGTAAGATTGAGCACTTCCGATGCATCCTGAAAAGTAAAGATATTTCCGTTTGCAAATACAGGTATTTTTAAATTTTCCTTAACAATTTTTGTATATTTGTGCTTGGGAGGCCTGGACCTTTTATCAGGAGCAGTTCTTGGATGAAAAGTTATTGCATCTGCACCTGCATTTTCAAATCTTTTTGTCAGTTTAACAGCATTTTCAGCATCATCTGTCCAGCCTGTTCTCATTTTAACAAAAACAGGGAAAGAGACTGTCTTTTTAACACTCTCTATTATTCTTTCTGCAAGATCAGGCTTTTTTAAAAGAGCAGCACCGTATTCCCTGTTGCATATAGCGCTTACAGAACATCCGAAATTAAGATCTATACAGAAGAAGCCTTCGTCTTCAAGTCTTTTTGAAGCTTTTGCCATGAAACCGGGATCATTACCGAAAATCTGGGCTCCAAGGTTTTCAAGCTCGTCTTTTTCAAATCTGAGAACATGTGATTTATCTTTGTTTTCCGTTGGAACTGCTTTAGAATTAAGCATACCTGTGAACAGAAGTCCGCAGCCGCCGTATGAGCTGACTGTTTTTCTGAATGCAATATGGTTGATTCCTGCCATTGGGGCAAGTATCAGTCTGTTTTTAAGGGTTTTTGTTCCAATATTGATTGGAGAATTTAAAAAATTTCTAGTATCTTCATTGTTAATCATTTTATTTGTCTTTATTCAGGAGTCCGGTTATGAAAAAAATTTGCCTGCTGATCCTTTTATGTATTGCTGGTTCTGGATGCTCTGACAGAAAGCTGACTGAAATTTCCGGCAAAACAATGGGAACAACTTATCATGTCAAGATTGCTACTTCCAAAAAAAACATGAAAGAACATGAGTTAAAAAATGAAATAGATAAAATATTAAAAAAAATCAATTCTTCAATGTCAATTTATGACAAAGCGAGTATGATTTCTGTTTTTAACCGGCTGGACAGGAATGAAGATCTGGTCATGGACAGCCAGTTCTCTGAAGTTGTGAAAGCAGGGAAGGTAATTTATGCAGTGACGGACGGGTACTGGGATGCAACTGTAGGTCCTTTAGTTGAACTGTGGGGATTTGGAACCATAAAAAAAGAATTCGAGATTCCCGCTAAAGAAGAAATTGAAAAAAAACTTTCAGTTACAGGTTTTGATAATATAGAAATTTCAGAAGACGGGAGCAGAATAAGAAAAACAAAAAAAGGTGTTGTTCTTGATTTTGGTTCAATTGCAAAAGGCTACGGAGTTGATCTTGTTTCTGGCTACCTTAAACAGCTCGGGTTTAAGGATTTTATGGTTGAAATAGGCGGTGAAGTTTATGTCTCCGGGAAAAATATAAAAAATGAAAAGTGGAAGATCGGCATAAGCAGACCAGATTCAGAAGCAGGTATTAACGAAATAATAGATATAATAGAGGCTGCAAATCGGGGAATAGCCACAAGCGGAACTTACAGAAATTTTGTCAAATCTGAAAACAGGGTCTATTCTCACATAATTGACCCTAAAACAGGATATCCGGTAAAAACAAGTCTTGTAAGTGTTACTGTCATATCCGACTCGTGCATTTTTGCAGACGGGCTTGCCACAGGAATGCTTGCCATGGGAACCGGAAAAGCTCTTGACCTGTGTGAGAGGCTTAAAAACACAGAATGTATGACAATAGAAAATGAAAACGGTTTTAAGTCTTCTTATTCAAGCGGGTTTAAAAAATATATGAATATGAAATAACTTGACTGTACACATAAATTTTACATACAAACTATTTCAAGAAAAAAGACTTTGTTTATCAAGCCGGGCTGATTTTGAAAAAAATAAATCATTGACTGTCCGGAACAAAATATAAATTTAGGGAGGAAATAATGTCTGAATTTTATCTGGTGGAAAAAAAAGCACCTGTGGCTTATGTTTATTTGAACCGTCCTGAAAAGAAAAATGCAATGAGTCCGCCTGCCTGGTATGATTCCCCTGCAATTTTCGACGATCTTGATAAAGATCCTGATATAAAAGTTATAATTGTTGCAGGGAAAGGCCCTTGTTTTTCAGCCGGAATTGATCTTACAGGAATGATGTCGGCTCTTCCAGAAGTTCTCGAGGAAAAACAGCTTGGAGGAACAAAATGGAAGTTTATTCCAAGAATCAAGGAAATGCAGGAAACAATGACCTGTATCGAAAGATGCAGAAAGCCTGTTATTGCAGCTGTTCATGGCCATTGTATTGGAGCCGGTCTGGATATGGCAACAGCCTGTGACATAAGAATCTGCTCCAAGGACGCTACATTCTGTCTGAAGGAGGCTGCGGTTGCATTTGTTGCAGATGTAGGCGTGTTGCAGAGAATTCCCAATATTGTAGGTCAGGGTATTGCAAGAGAGCTGGCATTCACCGCAAAAACCATTGATGCGAAAAGAGCCATGGAAATCAATCTTGTTTCTGAAATCTGCGAAGATTTTGACGATCTTATGAAAAAAGCGGAAGCAATGGCTATGGAAATATGTGATAATTCACCAATCGCTGTTCAGGCAAGCAAGGATGTATTGAATTTCGGAGTAGGGAAGTCAGTTCAGGACGGACTTAACTACGTAAGTTCCATGAGCGCAAATATTGTACCTTCAAAGGATCTTTATGAAGCTGTTACAGCTTTTACAGAAAAAAGAAAGCCGAAATATACCGGCAAGTAAAAAAATGAAGACAGTTTATATTGAAACTCTGGGCTGTCCAAGGAATTTTGCGGACAGCGAGTTTCTGTCAGGACTTGTCGAAGCAAACGGGTATCATCTGGTTACGTCACCGGAAGATGCCCGTTTTATAATAGTCAATACATGCGGTTTCATTGAGGATGCGGTTAATGAATCGCTTGATTATATTTTCGAGCTTTCAGAGTTTAAAAAAAGCGGCCGCTGTGAATTTCTGATTGTTGCAGGATGTCTTGCTCAGAGGTTCAGGGAGGAACTTGCGTCAGAGCTTGAGGAAGCTGATTTTTTTGTGGGAACAGGAGCAATTTCAGATATTCCACGGATTCTTTTTCAGCTTGAAGGGAAAAAAGAAAAAACTTATTTCCCGGATCCTTTAAGCCAGCCGCTTTTCAGCTCATCTTCCCCAAGAATTGTGTCAACTTTTCCTTTTGCATATCTTAAAATTGCCGAAGGGTGTGCAAGACGTTGCAGTTTCTGTATAATTCCCGAACTGAAGGGGAAATTAAGAAGCAGAAAAATAGATGATATTGTTTTGGAAGCTCAGAATCTGATTTCTTCAGGCATAAAGGAAATTGTGCTTGTATCCCAGGAGTCAACAGACTATGGAAGAGACTTTGGAACAGGAGAAGACTTAAGTCTTCTTTTACGAGAAGTTGCTTCGGTTTCAGGGGATACGAGAATAAGATTCATGTACGGTCATCCCTTAAGTATAAGCGACAGGCTTATAGAAACAGTTGCGGAATACAGTAATATCTGCTCATATTTTGATATTCCCATTCAGCATGCTTCCGGAAAGCTTCTTAAGAAAATGAACAGGGGTTACGATGAGTTGTTCTTAAGGAGCCTGTTTAAAAAAATAAGACAAAATATACCGGATGCAGTTTTAAGAACAACCATAATTACAGGTTTCCCTGGGGAAACCGAAGAAGATTTTTGTAAGCTCAATGATTTTCTGGACGAAATAAAGTTCGATCATGCCGGCGTTTTTACATATTCTGAAATGAATGATTTAAAATCGTTTAAGCTTGGAAATAAAGTTGATCCTGAAATTTCAGAAGAAAGAAGGGTTATTTTAATGGAAAAGCAGGCTTTAATTTCCCAGGAAAAAAACAGCACCTATCTTGGAAAGACTCTTCAGGTCCTTATTGAAAAAAAGGATTCAGAGGAGTTTTATGCAGGCAGGACAATGTTTCAGGCTCCTGAAGTCGACGGAATAACCTATGTGGACGCAAAAAATCTTGAACCGGGCGATATTATTGATGTGCTCATAACAGATGCATTTGATTATGATCTTGCAGGAAACGGATAATGGAAAACTTAAAGGAAAAGATAGTTGATGCAATTTCTTCCGATCTTGAAGAAATTGAAAAAGCGATAGCAAGAAACCTTACCCCTCACCTTGAACTGGTAAAAATTATTTCAGAGCATATTCTTTTCAGCGGAGGAAAAAGGCTCAGGCCTGTTCTCATGCTTGAAAGTGCAAGGATATGCGGTAAAAACACCCCGGATCTTTATGATTATTCAATTATTTTTGAATATCTTCACTCTGCAACACTTCTTCATGATGATCTTATCGATGAAGCGGAAATGAGAAGAGGAAAAACTGCGGCGCACAATATATACGGAGCAGCAGCGGCTGTTCTGACAGGAGATTTTCTTCTTGCAAGATCCCTGAATATTTCTTCTTCATTAAGAGACCCGGAAATTGTCAACGAGGTTTCCAGAATAACTGAAGAAATGTCCCAGGGAGAAATTCACCAGCTTGTAATAAAGGGAAGCCCCGGTATAACAAAGGAAGATTATTTTAATATAATAAAAAGAAAAACAGCTGTTCTTATCGAGGGTGCATGCAGAACAGGAGCAAGAATTGCAAAGGCTGATGAAAATAAAGTAAAAAAACTGGGGGAATACGGATATCATCTGGGGATGGCGTTTCAGATGGCTGATGATCTTCTTGATTATCTTTCCGATGAGAAATCTCTTGGAAAAATACCCGGTGCGGATTTAAGAGAGGGGAAGCTGACCCTTCCGCTTATTCATGCAATGTCAGAGTGTTCAGAAACAGAAAAAAAATTTATTGAAAATGAGATAGAAAAAGGGCTTTCATTTAAAGAACCTGATTTTGAATCTGTTTTGTCTCTTGTTGAACAATACGGCGGTTTGGCGTATACTGAAAAAGTTGCTCAAAAACATGTAGAAAATGCAAAAAATATTCTGGCTGCTTTTCCTGATTCAAGGGAAAAAGAGATTTTGTCAATGCTTGCAGACTATTCTGTATCGAGGAAAAACTGATGAGGTTTAAAATGAAATCTTTAAAAGCAATTTTTGTTTTTTTCCTGCTTAACCTGCTGTGTCTGAACTGTTTTGCTTCTGAAAACTCAGCCTATCTGTCAGTAAAAGGTTTCGGCAGTTCTGAGATAAAAGAAGAAGGCTTTGCTGAAGCAAAGAACGAGGCTGTTTCAAATGCTGTTGATGCTGCATACAAAACAGCTGTACTTTCAGTTCTTCCTGAAGATACTGTAAGGTCTGATTTTGAAAAAATTCTTATTCTTCTTAAAAAAGAAGGTAAAAATTCAGTTCAGGAATTTCAGGTGCTTGGAGAAAAAATTTCTGACAATATTCTTGAAACAGCAGTAGCTGCCAAATTTTCAAAAAAACAGATAGAAAAACTTATTTCTGTCCATGGAATTGTAATTGAAAAAATAAAACTTCCGGAAGTGATGCTTCTGATTTCTGAAAAAGATATAGAGGATTACGATTATTATCAGTGGTGGAAAATTGACGAGAGCCCGCAGTTCGGGACAACTGAAAAAGCAATAGCATCAGAGCTTGAAAAGTCGGGTTTTAAAGTTAATCATCCCTTTGTTTACAGCAAAACAAGCGATTTCAGGTTTGAATCAGATGTTGTCCCTGACAAAAAAGATGCAATCAACATTGCTCTTGAAAAAAATGCAGAAATTGTGGTTGTAGGAAAGTCTCATGCTGTTCCAGGCGGAAATAAAATTGAGGGTGTTGATACTGTAAAGGTCTCTGTTTCATTGATTGTATTCAGGACTGACACAGGAGAAGAGGTCTGCAGCATATCAAAAGATATAATAGTCAAATCGGAAAACGGAATATACAAGACAAAAGAGGCCTTTGAAAAAGCAGGCACGGAGTCCGGGCAGGAGATTACAGACAGGCTTTATTCCTATATCAGATCCGAAGCTGATAAAAAAAATGAAATTGAAATCGAAGTGTCGGGTGAAGGATTTTTCCCAAGATTTATTTCTTTTAAAAAGAAACTTATAAGCTCAAAGATAATTGAAGACTTCAAGGAAAAGGAAATTTCTTCAGAAAGCAGTATTGCCTCTGTTTTTTATAAGGGGAGCAGTAATGAGCTTGCAGAAAAAATTGTTGAACTCCCTTTTGACGGCTTTGGTGTTGTCATTACAGATATCTCAGAAAAAAATATAAAAATTGAGCTGGTTTCAGTTGATTGAAAAATCATTTTGCAAAAATAATCAGGTCATAAATGATGTTTTTCGGTTTGATATTGATGTAGAGGGCATCTTAGAAGCCTGTTCGTTTTGGGAGCCTAAATTTTTGTTCTCAGGCTGATTAATTGAACATTTATTTTAACTGAATTTTCCAGGGGCATGATTTTATGATTCAAAATATACTGCTGATTGATAAGGACAGAAATGCTCTTGAGTCATTGGAAGTTTTTTTTCATGAACATGGATTTAAGGATATTGCAAGACTTGAAACCGGAGAAGCGGCATGGTCTCTTCTGCAGGAAAAGCAGTTTCATCTTGTGGTTTCATCCTGGGAACTCTATGAAATTTCAGGCCTAAACCTTCTGAAAATAATACGAAGAGATTCCAGGTTCTGGGAAATCCCCTTTTTTCTTACCAAGTCAAATTTTTCAAGGGAAGATGTCATAAGGGCAGGTCAGGCAGGAGTTTCAGGGCTGCTTGTAGCTCCGTTCAGCAAGGAGAATCTCTTAAAAAAAATAAAAGATGTCGGAGAGGATAATTTTAAGGTAAGCAGTCTTGAGCTTTCAAGAAAACTTGAAAAAGGACTTGCTTTGATGGAGTCAGGAGATCTTGAAAAAAGCCTTGATGTTTTGAATGAGCTTTTGAAGCTTGGTGAAAATGCCGAGGTTTACTACAATATAGGTTATATCAAAGCTGCCCAGGAAAAGTTCTCGGAAGCAGTTGAAGCCTTTAAAATGGCAACAGCGATAGACCGGCTTCATGCTAAGGCTTTCAAAGCTCTCGGGAGTCTTTATTCTAAGCTTGGCAACAATGAAATGGCACAGATGTATCTGCAGAAGGCCGCTGATATTTATCTCTCATCACAAAAGGATCAGGAAGCGGAAGATGTGCTTAACGAAGTGATTATGATCTAGCCTGTT
>JBFWJK010000141.1:0-9262 GCA_050253255.1 Desulfobacteraceae bacterium
AAAATATCTAGAATCTATTTCATCTCTTCCCTCTTTTTCGTTATCTGCAAAGGTTACAGATCCACCGAACACGCTGTCAGTTTCGTATAGTTTCTTTAAATCCTCAGAAAAAAACTGAAGAGAGCCGTTTTCCTTCAGAAAAGCCCATTCCCTTGAATCAGGTTTTGTAAAGCTTCCTGATGCAATTGAGGGAAAAAAATCAAAATCCTTTTTAAGGTCAAAATTTTCAATGTTCAGATTTTTTAAATTCAGGATTTTTATTCCTTTTCTGAACAGGCTGGTTTTAAAATTGTCTCCCTGTTTTGCGGCTATTATTTTTTTTCCTGAGTCAAGAATGGTTGATTTGTAAAAATAATTGGAAGGGAGGTTTTCATCCTTTTCAATTTTTTTTGATTGCCAATTGAGATAAAAAAGAGCTGCTCTGAAATTTTTGTTCTTGTTGTCATAAAGATTGGCAATAATCATGCCCTTGCCATCTCTGGAGAATGATTCCAGTGACAGAGGGGACAGATTTGCAGGCAGCCCATATTTTGCAAGAGTTTTAAACATGCCGTCTTCTATTGAGGATATTGTGAGGGTCTTTTCTGTAATCCATGCTATATCCGGTTTTTTATCCTCATTTATTAAAGCGCAGGTTATACTGATTATTTCCTCAGGTATCTCATCTGTTGAAAAAAGTATTTTATTACTGTGAATCTTTTCTGGCTCTGCTTTTTTTTCCAAATCCCCATCGTAATTTTTATCTGATTCAGATTCTATTATGTCTTTGCAAAGAGTGCCGAATTCACTGATATTGGTGAGTATGTCCGACTTTTTTTCACTTTTCTTGCTGTATGACTCAAGAATCCTGCCTTTGTGCATAAGAGACGCCGATGTTATTGAAGTATCTTCAATAATTATGATGCTTCCGGAAATAACAAACCCTTCATTTTTTTCTTCTTCACTCAGATATACATCCTGAACAGGTGAGATGATGGCTTTCAGAACAGAATTTATTCCTTCTGAAAGATACTGGTCGGCCTGATCAGGAGAATGAATCTGAAAATTTTTTATAAAAACCGGAATTTTTTCCATTGAAAAAACTTTTAACGGAAAAATTAAACAAGTCAGAATAATTAATATTGCTGCTGCTGATTTTTTCACTTTAATCACCTGAGTTCCTGAGCTTTGCTGAAGCCGGCATGAAAGGCTTTAAGGTTTGTTTCTGCAAACTGTTTTTTTGTTTTTTCCTTTATTGTCTTTTCAATAAGTTCCTTGTCGATTGGTATCAGGTTCCTTTGTGCAAGGGCACCAAGAAGAACCATGTTGAGACTTAGAGATGTTCCTGCTTCTATTGCAAGCTTTGTAGCATCGAAGCCAAGAAAATTTTTCGATTTTTGTCTTAGAAGCTTTTCAATTTCTTCCTGTTCAGGATATTTAGCAAGGCCGATTGCCGAGGTAAAAGGCTGGAGAGGTCTCATATTTGTTATTATTTCAGTGTTTTTATTGCATTTGGCCACAGCTCTCAATGACTCGAGCGGTTCAAATCCAAGAAGAATGTCAGCTTCTCCGTCTGCAATTATTGAACTTTTGGCATCACCGAAAAGAATTGAAGATTCGACAACGCCGCCTCTCTGGGCCATTCCGTGAATTTCGCTCATCTGAACCTGGATTCCTGCATCAAGCGCTGCTTCACCCAGGATTTTTGAAGCAAGAAGGTTACCCTGTCCGCCCACTGCAACTATTATCAGTTTGGTTATATTGCTCATGGTATCAGTCCTTGTTTTTTTATTTGGTTTTTACCGGAGATATTGCATTTTCGGGACAAATCTGAGCACAGACCGAACATCCTGTACACATATCCGCATTGATATATACTTTGTCCTTTTCTATGTAAAATGCCGGGCATCCAAGGTCGTTCACACAGTTTCTATGATTTTTGCATTTATCCTGGTTGACCTGGAAGACTGTTTTTTTGCCCTGTCCAAGCTGTTTTGCGTATAATACACATTTCTCTTTGGCGATTACAACGGAAACACCCTTGAACTTCATTGCTTCTTCAAGTGCTTCCTGTGTTTTTCTTATATTGTATGGCTTTACAGTTTTAATATAGCCTACACCAAGGCTTTTTACGACAGCTTCAATATCAACCTGATTATATCCGTCAAAGCCCAGTTCTGTCATATCAACTCCAGGGTTTGGCTGATGTCCTGTCATTGCTGTGGTTCTGTTGTCAAGAATTACAACGGTTATGTCATGATTGTTGAATACTGCATTTAAAAGGCCGTTTATTCCTGAGTGGAAAAAAGTTGAGTCTCCGATAAATGCCAGTGTGTTTTTTCCTGTGCTTTTTGAGAAACCGCATGCAGTTCCTATGGATGCTCCCATACAGAGAACAAAATCACCCATTCCAACAGGAGGCAGAAATCCAAGTGTGTAGCATCCAATGTCAGAAGGATATATTGTTTCGCTTCCTCCTGCTCTTTTTGCAGCATAGAAAACAGCTCTGTGTGAACAGCCTGCGCAGAGGTTTGGCGGTCTGTTAGGAAGAACAGGAAGATCAGAAGTGTCTACAGGTTGTGCGCTTTTATTTTCAAATCCGAAAAAAACTGCAATTGCATTTCTGACTATTGAAGGGTTGAATTCATAAAGTCTTGACAAAAGTTCTTTTGACTTGCCTTTAATTTCGCATGTGATTTTTTCGGACTGGGCAACGGAACGTACATATTCTTCCATTACAGGTTCGCCTTCTTCAACCACAAGAACTTTTTCACATCCCTTGAGAAATTCCCTTATAAGAGCGTCCGGCATGGGGTTTGAAAAACCCGGTCTCAGGATTTTTACCTTTTCTTCAATTCCAAGATCTTTTATTGAGTCACAGACATAGGCGTAGCTTACGCCGTTGCAGATAATGCCAAAACTTCCTTTGCCTTCAATAAAATTGTATGAGCATGAGTCTGAAAGTGTTGCCGCCTTTTCAAGATTGTCTAGAAGCACTTTGTGTCTTTTCCTTGATACAGCAGGAACTGAAACATAATTCATCGGGTCTTTTATAAATTCACCTTTTGTCTGAGGCGGGGTGATATCATTGAATTTCACTATACCTGACGAATGGTTGATTCTTGTTGTGGTCCTGAAAATTACAGGCTCATTCAGCTGTTCGGAAAGATCAAAGGCATACTTTATCATCTCTTTTGCTTCGTCGACTGACGAAGGCTCAAGAACAGGAAGACCTGCAAGTTTTCCGTAATACCTGTTATCCTGTTCATTCTGGCTTGAAAACATGAATGGATCGTCTGCTGTGAGAAGAACAAGCCCTTTTTTTACTCCTAGATAAGCAAGAGTCATTAAAACATCCGCTGCAACGTTGACACCCACATGTTTCATGAGACAAAGGCTTCTAAGTCCTGAGTTTGCAGATGCAGATGCAAGCTCTAACGCAATTTTCTCGTTGGAACTGTATTCAAAATAAAGGTCTGTTTCCTTTGAAATCTGGAATAGGTTTGCAGAGATTTCTGATGACGGTGTGCCGGGATAAGTAGTTGCAAATGCAACTCCGGCTTCAATTGCACCTCTTGCAATAGCTTCGTTTCCCAGTAGGAAGTGTCTGCTTTCGGGTTTACCCTGTAAAAGTTTATGCATTGTTTTCTTCCCTGATCTTTTAGGTTGATTTTTATAATACTGAATACTGTCATATAACATGAGTTTTTTTTGTGTAAAGTTTTAATTGATCCAATCTTAAAAAACCCTGTTTACAGCAGCTTTTGTTAAATCTTAGTTTAATTTGGCAAGAATTGGTATTACCAAATTTTTTATTGTTTTATCAGATTGTTATGATTTTGTTTTATTGATGTTTTGTTTTTTTGCAATTGTGACTTGGATATAAGAAATATCGATTTTTTGGTATAAATATACGATTTTTATCGATTTAATTTGTTAAAGCTTTGTTTTTTTTGATTTTTGCTTGACATAAAAAGACTGTTTGTGTAGCGTAATGGTATTACCAAAAGCCTTGATTGAAATGAAAGGACTGAGATGGAGGCAAAGCATATTTTTAAAAGAGCAGTCCAGGGAAGGGCTGTTGAAGATATTTCTCTTCAGATTGAAGCTGCAATAATGAACAGGGATTTTCTTCCCGGAGAAAAGCTTCCAAGTGAAAGGGAGCTTCAGCTTCAGTTCGGTACAGGACGCGGAGTTGTAAGGGAAGCACTGAAGATATTGAAGCAAAAAGATCTTCTTGAAATTAAAAAGGGCTCACGCGGAGGTGCTTTTGTAAAAGAAGCTGAGGTAGGAAAAATAAGTGAGTCTTTGTCTTTGTTTCTCAAGCAGAAACAGATTGAGCCGGAAAAGCTTATTGAGTTCAGGGAGAGCATTGATGAAACAATAACTGTTCTTTCAATTGCAAGAGGAAGTGCTGAGGAAAAAAAAGTACTCTATGAAAAGGCGGTTGAACTCAGCCGGATAATTTCGGCAGAAAATCCGGATATGGATCTGATTGGAGAAGCTGACAGGGAGCTGAATATTCTTCTGGCTAAAATGACTAAAAATCCCCTTTTTGACTGGATTATGGAAGCAGTGCAGTTTGGTTTTTCCTCCTATGATTATGCTTTGTATGAAAAGGAGGAATTCCGCAGGCTTACTGCAGACAACTGGAAAAACACCGCATTTGAAATAATGAATGGTGAGCCTATGAAAGCTTTGTCTTACATTGGTTATCATTATTCTCTTTTAAGGCGCTGTATAGAAGAAAAAAAAAGAAACTGAGTTTTTTAATAATTATCAATACTGAATTTAAATTTTGCGGGAGGTTTTATGAAAAGCAAAAACTACGATTATATAATTGTCGGAGGAGGATCGGCAGGAAGCGTACTTGCAAACAGACTGAGCAAGGATCCTTCAAACAAAGTGCTTGTGCTTGAGGCGGGAAGACCTGACTATAAACTTGATTTCAGGATTCATATGCCCGCTGCTCTTACTTATCCTTTACAGAGCAGGTTTTACAACTGGTGGTATGAGTCAGATCCTGAACCTTATATGAATAACAGAAGAATTTATCAGCCAAGAGGAAAAGTTCTTGGAGGATCGAGCTGTATAAACGGAATGATTTACATCCGCGGAAATGCATTGGACTATGAAAAATGGTCAACTGTAGACGGGCTTGAAGACTGGGATTATTCCCGCTGCCTGCCTTATTTTAAAAGGTTTGAAACAAGGCTTACAGGCGCAGATGCATACCATGGAGACAAAGGCCCGCTCAAAATCACAACTCCTGAATGCAAAAACCCGCTTTTCGATGCTTTTTTTGAGGCTGTTCAGCAGGCCGGATATCCCCTGACAGAAGATGTCAACGGTTATCAGCAGGAAGGTTTTTCAAAATTTGATCAGAATATTTACAGAGGAAGAAGACACAACGCTGCAAGAGCATATATTCACCCTGTTAAAAAAGAGAGACCAAATCTTGAAATTCAGTGCAGGGCAAAAGCTTCAAGAATTCTTTTTGAAGGAAACAGGGCTGTTGGTGTTGAGTACAGTGTAAAAGGGAAAAATCCAACAAAAGTTTATGGTAATGAAATAATAAGCTGCGGAGGAGCTATAAATTCACCTCAGCTGTTACAGCTTTCTGGTATTGGGAACGGAGATGAACTTAAAAAGCTTGGAATAGATGTTGTAAATGATCTTAAAGGAGTAGGGGAAAATTTACAGGATCATCTTGAGCTTTATGTTCAGTATGCATGTAAAAAACCTGTGAGCATGTTTCCGGCTTTAAAGTGGTACAGACAGCCTTTTATCGGTGCTCAGTGGCTTTTCCAGAGAAAAGGTGCAGCTGCAACAAACCATTTTGAAGCAGGCGGATTTATCAGAGGTAATGATGAGGTGAAATATCCAAATCTTCAGTTCCATTTTCTTCCGATTGCAATCAGATATGACGGTTCGGCTCCAAGGGAAGGGCATGGATTCCAGCTTCATGTTGGTCCTATGAATACAGATGTAAGAGGACATGTGAAAATTAAGTCTAAAAATCCTGATAAATATCCTTCAATTCTTTTCAATTATCTTTCAACTGAGCAGGAAAGAAAAGAATGGGTTGAGGCAATAAGAAAATCAAGAGAAATAGTTTCTCAGCCAGCCTTTGACGAACTAAGGGGTAAAGAGCTTGCACCAGGCGCAGATTCTCAGACAGATGAAGAAATTCTCGATTTTGTGGCAAAAGAAGGTGAAAGTGCCTATCATCCAAGCTGTACCTGTAAAATGGGATATGACGATATGTCTGTTGTAGGATCAGACTTAAAGGTTCACGGAGTGGAAAATCTTAGGGTTGTAGATGCTTCTGTGATGCCATTTATAACAAACGGAAACATTTATGCTCCTGTAATGATGATTGCCGAAAAAGCAGCAGATATTATTCTTGGAAACAAGCCTCTTCCTGCTGAAAAAGTACCTTATTACAAGGTGGAAAAATAGTAGAGGTATTATTATGCTGAAAAAAATGTTTATAGACGGAAGCTGGGTAGAATCAGAATCCGGAAAAACAAGAAATATTATAAATCCCTTTGATCAAAGTATTATAGCTGAAGTTTCTGAAGGAGATGAAAGGGACAGTAAAAAAGCAGTTAAAGCAGCCAGAAAGGCATTTGACTCAGGAATATGGTCAAATCTTTCAGGTGCTGAAAGAGCTCATTTTCTCTACAGGATTCATGAGCTGATTTTAAGGGACCATGAAGAACTCTCTCGTCTTGAAAGTCTTGATACAGGTAAAACTGTAGAAGAAAGCCGCTGGGATATGGATGGAATTGCAGATATTTTTAAATATTATGCCTCCATAGCAGAAGATGACAGAGGATATATTATTGATTCTCCCTTTGAAAATACTTCAAGTAAAGCTGTGTATGAACCTGTAGGTGTCTGCGGCCAGATTTCACCCTGGAACTATCCTCTTTTGCAGGCTTCCTGGAAAATGGCTCCTGCTCTTGCAGCCGGATGCACCATTGTTATGAAGCCAAGTGAAATTACTCCTCTTACAACGATAAAAATAACTGAACTTGCCGAGGAAGCAGGAATTCCGTCAGGGGTTATAAATCTTGTATTAGGGCCGGGAAACGGAGCAGGGTCTGAGCTTGCAAAATCTGATGAGGTTGATCTCATCTCCTTTACCGGAGGAATTGAAACCGGAAAAATAATTATGAGAGATGCTGCATCAAATGTAAAAAAACTTGCTCTTGAGCTTGGAGGAAAAAATCCCAATATAATTTTTGCTGACTGTGATTTTGAAACTGCACTTGATTTTTCACTCAATGCTGTATTTTTCCATGCAGGCCAGATTTGTTCTGCAGGTGCAAGGCTTATGATTGAAGATAAAATTCATGATGAATTTGTTCGTGAGCTTAAAAAAAGAATTGAAAAAATAAAAATCGGCAATGGATTTGACGATGCAACAGAAATGGGCCCGTTAATTTCTAAAGAGCACAGAGATAAAATTGAAAATTATTCAGCTCTTGCAATTAAGGAAGGGGCTGTTCTTGAAACAGGCGGAAAACGCCCAGACGATGAAAATCTTAAAAACGGGTTTTTCTATCTCCCCACGCTTTTTACAAACTGCACCGCTGATATGGAAATAGTCAAAGAAGAAAGTTTCGGGCCTGTAATAACTGTTGAAAAATTTTCATCGGATGATGAAGTATTAAGACTTGCAAACGATACAAAATACGGACTTTCTGCGGGATTCTGGACAAATTCGCCATCACGTATTGAAAGGTTTTCCAAAGGTTTAAGGTTTGGAACAGTATGGGTAAACGATTTTAATGTTTACTATGCAAAGGCTCCCTGGGGGGGATACAAGCAGTCAGGAACGGGAAGAGAGCTTGGCAGGGAAGGGTTTCATGAGTACTGCGAAATAAAGCATGTTTTTCAGAATTATTCAAACAAACCCATGAACTGGTTTGGGAAGTCTGAAATTTAAATTGGTTTAAAACCGGTAAAATGGAATGCGGTTCATTCATTTTTACCGGTAAAAAAAATTGTGTTTTTTATTTGAACCGTTAACAAAAATTAAAGGAGTTCAAATGTTTGGATTAAAAAAAGTGTTTTTTACATTTTTTATTGTTTTTTCCCTTGTTTTAACAGGATCTGTTTATGCAAAGGATGAAATCAAATTTGTAAGTGTAAGCTGGACTGGTGTTACAGTCAAAACAGAGCTTGGTGTTGCAGCTCTTAAAAGTCTTGGTTATGATGCTTCAAATACAATGGTTTCAGTTCCTATTGCCTACAAAGCTCTTGAAACAGGAGACGGAGATGTTTTTCTTGGATACTGGTATCCTTCAATGACAAATATTGCGACAAAATATTTTGATAGAGGAACTGTTGAAAACTTTGTTGTCAATATGCCAGGAGCTAAATACACACTTGCCGTGCCGAGTTATGTGGCAGAAGGAGGGCTTAAGGATTTTGCAGATATAGCAAAATATAAGGACAAGCTTGACGGAAAAATTTACGGTATTGAAGAAGGAAACGACGGGAATCTTGTAATTCAGACTATGATTGAAAAGAATATGTTTAACCTTGGTGATTTTGAGCTTATTCCTTCCAGTGAAGCCGGAATGCTTTCTCAGGTTAAATCGTTTGCAAAAGATAAAGAATGGATTGTTTTTCTGGGCTGGTCACCGCATTATATGAATGAAATTATTGACATGACATATCTTACAGGCTCAACTCCTGAAACTTTTGGAGCAAATGACGGTACAGCCACTGTTTATACCAATATAAGAAAAGGTTTTGACAAGGAACAGCCTAATGTAGCTGTTTTTCTCAAAAACTATAAATTCCCGATTCCCATGATGAACCAGATAATGGATATGCTTAATAAGGATCAGAACCTGACACCCCGTGAAGCAGGTCTTGACTGGATAAAAGATCATCCTGAAGTTTACAGGCCATGGTTTAAGGGGGTTAAAACTACAGACGGTAAAAACGGTCTTGAAGCTTTTGAAAAATACCTGGAAAAATTATAATTTATAAATTAAGGGGGCAGTTAATATTGCTCCCTTTTTTTAAATATCCGTGTGTATATCCTGCCTGATCATTATTTAATTATCTTTCCTGTTAAAATACCTATTTTAAACTGGAGTAATCTGAACATTTTTTTTATCATAAAAATCTGGATATTTTTTTTAAGAAAGTTAGCTGCTTTTTTGAATTGCAGTTTTTTAACCTAAATTGAGCGGTTTTCTAGTTTGCTGTAGATAACGGCAAATTGCATCAGGCTATACTTTTGCTTTGCGGTATAAAA
>JBFWJK010000142.1:0-9207 GCA_050253255.1 Desulfobacteraceae bacterium
CGAAAAAATTCCTGTTGATGAAATACCTGAAATTAAAAATGCAATAACAACAATTGAAAAAAAACTCGATAAAAGCGGAAGGGTGCTTGTGAGATATTCAGGAACACAGAATATGCTCAGAATAATGTGTGAAGCAAGTACCATGGAAATGGCAGAACAGGCATGCGAGTTTATAGGAAAAGCAGTAAAAAATACAATCGCAAAATAAAAAAACCGGGGAATTCCCCCGGTTTTTTATTTATAAGTCTTGTTCAAAGGCTTATTTATTCTCTGTCACCCATGATTCTCAGCATCATTATGAAAAGGTTTATAAAGTCAAGATAAAGACTCAGCGCTCCAAGAATTGCGCCTTTTCTTATTGCCGAATTTTCAAGATCAGCTGGCTGGGAAAGGGCCATTTCCTTGATTTTCTGAGTATCGTAGGCTGTAAGGCCTACAAATACAAGCACACCTACATAGTTTACTATCCAGTAAATTGTTGAGCTGCCTACAAAGATATTCACAACAGATGCTATGATTATTCCTATAAGACCCATCATCATGAAGTTGCCGACACCAGTTAAATCTTTTTTGGTCACCATGCCGAAAATGCTTGTTACAGTAAAGGTTCCGGCACATACAAAAAAAGCCGCCGCAACTGAAGCACTTGTATACGCAGATACAATCCATGCAAGAGTAACACCGTTGAGTGCCGCATATCCCATAAAAAGTGCAGTAGCTGTTGATGCCTGAAGCTTGTTTATTCTTGCACTAAGATAAAATACCATTCCAAGTTCAACAATAACTGCAACAAAAAACATTGCAGGCGGAAGAAATATTATCTCTGAAAAGATGTAGGCAAAAACTGCTGTCAGTCCAAGGCCTGCAGCCATCCAGTTGTATACGCTCTGAATAAAGCCGTTTACTCTTACTTGTGAAGTTTCCTGAAAAGAAACTCTATCCATTTATTACCTCCTTAAAAAAGTTAATTGAATTCATTTTGATTCAGATCTGTTTTAATTGATTCAAAGGTCTGAGTACTGTTAATAAAATAAATTAAAAAACTTTAAAATCAAGCAAAATCGGTAAATTTAATTCCGATTTCATAATAGTGAATCCGATTATATAAAACTTAAGATTATTAAATAGGTATATTTAAAACCGTTTATTAAAAGTTTACATAATATATATTATAAGTCTTTACAGGTTTAACAACTCAATCCTTGTAAAAACTTATTTTAAATCATATTATTTTTCAAAAAAATAACAGGATAAAAATATTGGAATCGATTGCGCAAGGTAAAAAAATTTATACAGTTTCAGAAATTACAGGTGAAATTCATTCAGTTCTTGAAACTAAATTTTCATTTATCTGGATTACAGGTGAAATTTCTAATTTTTCAAGACCTTCTTCAGGACACATTTATTTTTCCCTAAAGGACAAAAAAGCTCTGATAAGTGCTGTAATGTTTAAAAATCAGCAGAAAAATTTAAAATTTGCACCGAAAAACGGTGCTGAAATAACAGGCTTTGGAAGAATTTCTGTTTATCCTCCAAGGGGATCTTATCAGATTATTTTTGAATATCTTGAAGAAAGCGGCCAGGGTTCAATTCAGATGCTTTTTGAGGAAATAAAAAAAAAGCTTTTAAATGAAGGTCTTTTTGATCAGAAATTTAAAAAGAATCTTCCGTTTCTTCCTGTAAAAATTGCTCTTGTTACTTCTCCAACAGGTGCGGCTTTAAGAGATATGCTGAAAACCATAAGAAAAAGATTCAGAAATCTTGAAATTGTTCTCTGCCCTGTTTCTGTTCAGGGTGAAAAAGCCCATCTTGAAGTAATTGAGGCAGTTGAGAGTCTGAACCAGCTGAATGAATCTGATCTTATAATTGTAGCAAGAGGCGGAGGATCATTTGAGGATTTGAATGCATTTAATTCCGAAGAACTTGCAAGAGCTGTTTTCAGTTCAAAAATCCCTGTAATTTCAGGAGTCGGTCATGAAACAGATTATACAATCATTGATTTTGTTTCGGATTTGAGAGCCCCTACTCCAACCGCTGCTGCAGAATATGCAATTCCATCCAAAGAGGATATTTTACATACAATAAGTGTATATAAAAAAAGACTTTACAATACGTTTTCAAGATATATTCAGATTAAAAGATCCCGATTCACAAACTATGAGAAAAGATTAAAAGATCCGAAAAAAGACATAGAAGATAAAAGGTTTTATATTGATGAAAAAACTGAATTACTGCAAAAGAGACTTAAAAGGAATATTGGTGCAAAAAGAGAATATATTAAAATATTGAATAAAAGCCTTAGACCTCAGAGGTTTGATAACCTGTATATTTCAAAAAAAGAAAAATTTGAAAGCGCAAAATCTGATTTAATAAAAAATTTTGAAAAAATCGTTTACAAAAACAGGCATGAGTTTGATAAAAGATTTTCAATGCTCTTTGAACTTAATCCCTTTGAAATATTAAAAAGGGGTTATTCTATTACAAGAAACCCCTTGTCCAAAAAAATTATCAGGTCGGTTGCAGATGATGTAAAAAAAGGGGATCAGATTGAAGTTGTTTTAAAAGACGGAACAATGCTGTGCATTGTTGAAAATATTAACTAAGGGCTGACGATATTTATGGCAAAGAAAACTTTTGAAGAGGCACTACGTAAACTGGATGAAATAGTTGACTCGCTTGAAAATGATGACCTTAATCTCGAGGATGCTGTAAAAAAATTTGAAGAAGGAATCAGGCTTTCAAAATTCTGTGAAGAAAAGCTCGATGAAGCTGAAGAAAAAATTTTTATCCTCAAAAAGGAGATGGACGGCAGTTTAAAAAAAGAGCCTGCTGATCCGTCTTTATTTGAAGAACCGGATGTATCAGATGAATGAAAATTTTGACTTGAAAAAATATCTTCAGACAAACAGTGATCTTGTAGAAAAAAGGCTTGAGGAACTTCTGGTCTGTGAAAAAGGCTCAAGGCATCTTTTAAATGCCATGAATTATTCTCTTCTGGCTGGGGGAAAAAGACTCAGACCTGTTCTTTGTATTGCCGCATCAAAAATATGCAGTGACAATCATTTTAAAGCCCTTGACTGTGCCTGTGCAATTGAAATGATTCATACCTATTCTCTTATTCATGATGATCTTCCTGCAATGGACAATGATGATATAAGAAGAGGGATCCTCACCTGTCATAAAAAATTCAGTGAAGCAGCAGCTATACTTGCTGGAGACGGTCTTCTCAATATGGCTTTTGAGGTTCTTGCCCGTCAGGATCTTCCCCCTGAGATTGTTGTTGAGACAATCAAAGTCATATCTAAAGCATCAGGAAGCCATGGAATGATTTCCGGTCAGATGAGGGATATTGACGCAGAAAATCAAGAGATTTCTCTGGAAGAACTTGAAAATATTCATATGGAAAAAACTGGTGCCCTGATAAGAGCCTCTCTTGTATCCGGAGCAATCATCGGAGGATGCGATGAGGAAGGCATTAAAAATCTTGATGAATACGGAAAGCTTATAGGGCTTGCATTCCAGGTTACCGATGACATTTTGAATGTTACAGGAGATCCTGAGGTTATGGGTAAATCTGCCGGAACTGACTCAGAAAAAAACAAGGCTACCTATCCTGTATTGATGGGTCTTGAAAATTCAGTGAAATATGCTGAAGAACTGATTAGAAAATCAGTTTATCATTTAAAATATTTCAATACTTCGCCGGATCCCCTTGAGCATCTGGCCTGGTATATTTTAAACAGAAAAAAATAGCGGAGAAATAAATTGAAATTTCTTGAAAGTATATCAAGTCCTTCGGATATAAAAAAACTTTCCCCGGATCAGCTTGAAGTTTTATCCAGAGAGATAAGGGAGCTGATAATATCTACCGTTCTTGAAACAGGAGGGCATCTTGCCTCAAGCCTTGGAGCAGTAGAACTTGCAGTCGCCCTCCATTATGTATTTGATTCTCCATCAGACAGACTTATATGGGATGTGGGACACCAGGCGTATGCACATAAAATTCTGACAGGGAGAAAGGACAGTTTTCATACCCTGAGAAAACTGAACGGAATTTCAGGCTTTCCACATGTAAGTGAAAGTGAGCATGATGCAATAACTGTCGGGCACAGTTCAACTTCTGTTTCTGCAGGTCTTGGAATGTCGGCTGCAAAATGCCTTAAAAATGATCCTGCTAATATAATATGTGTCATAGGTGACGGATCAATGACAGCGGGAATGTCGTTTGAAGCACTTAATCATGCAGGAGACTCAAAAAAAAGACTGATTGTTATTTTAAATGATAATGAGATGTCAATATCTCCGAATGTGGGTGCACTCTCCTCTTTTCTGAGCAGAAAACTTTCAGGCAAATATTTCCAGGAGCTGAGAAAGGAATTCGGAGAATTTTTAAAGTCGCTTCCAAAAATCGGGGACGATGTATACAAATTTGCTAAAAGAAGCGAAGAGTCATTCAAAACCTTTGTTACTCCGGGTATGCTTTTTGAGGCTTTCAATTTCGATTATTTCGGCCCTATAAACGGACATAACCTCAATCATCTTATTAAGATTTTAAATAATATAAAAAACCTTGAAGGCCCTATTCTTCTTCATGTAACAACCAAAAAAGGAAGAGGATACAAACCTGCAGAAGAAAATCCTACATCATTTCACGGCGTTGCTCCCGCATCTTCAAAAAAAGACAAAAAACGCCCTTCCTATACCAGTATATTTGGCAAAACAATTTGTCAGATGGCAGAAAAAAACAATAAAATCACAGCCATAACAGCTGCGATGCCTGATGGAACAGGACTTCTTGATTTTTATGAAAAATTTCCGAAAAGATTTTTTGATGTGGGAATAGCTGAGCAGCATGCAGTTACATTTTCAGCAGGGCTTGCAATAGAGG
The DNA here is from genome assembly GCA_050253255.1 of Desulfobacteraceae bacterium. Lineage (GTDB taxonomy): Bacteria > Desulfobacterota > Desulfobacteria > Desulfobacterales > JACKCP01 > JACKCP01. The sequence goes on from JBFWJK010000142.1 coordinate 4,889, forward strand.
GCTTTATTCCTTTTGTTGCAATTTATTCAACTTTCCTTCAGCGGGCCTATGATCAGGTAATTCATGATGTATGCCTTGACGGCCACCATGTCGTTTTTGCCGTGGACAGAGCCGGTATTGTTGGAGAAGACGGACCAACCCATCACGGAGCCTTTGATATAAGCTACCTGAGACCTGTGCCCAATATTACAATTATGGCTCCCTCCTCCGGCGATGAGCTTGTAAGAATGATGAAGACTGCAGAATCAATGAATTCTCCTGTTGCAATCAGATACCCAAGAGGGAGTTCTGAGAACGAAACTTTCATTTCCTACGATGAAGCAGAAATAATATCTCCGCTTAAGGCAAGTCTTTTAAAAGACGGAAGTGATATTTTAATTGTGGCAATAGGCAGTATGGTAAATCCTGCACAAAAGGCATGCAGTATTCTTGAGGAAAAAGGATACAGACCTTCACTTATTGATGCACGATTTGCAAAACCTCTGGATGAGGAGCTTATATGCTTAATGTCTGAAAAAACAGATAAAATTATTACCGTGGAGGAAAATGTTTTGAACGGAGGTTTTGGTACTGCTGTTCTTGAGCTTTTTGCCGATAAAGGAATTATTAATAAAAAAATCATAAGAATGGGGATAAATGATGAATTTGTTACCCAGGGAACTCCTGACGAACTGAAAAATATCTACGGACTGAACTCTGAGGGAATACTAAAAAACTCACTGAAGCTGCTGGAAAATGACAAATAAAAAACGATTGGATCAGATTCTTGTTGAAAAGGGGTTTGCCCAGAGCAGGGAAAGAGCAAAAGCCCTTATAATGTCCGGGAATGTTGTGGCTGAAGGTTTTAGCAGTCTTAAGCCGGGAAGCTTTATTCCCGAAGATACCGAGGTAAGGCTTAAAAAAGAGGATTTTCCTTATGTGAGCAGAGGCGCTCTGAAATTAAAGGAAGCAGTTGAACAGACAGGTTTTGATGTTTCAGGCCTTGTCTGTATGGATATAGGAGCTTCAACCGGTGGTTTTACTGATTATCTGCTTCAGAATAATGCCGCAAAAGTTTTCGCAGTTGATGTCGGATATGGGCAGCTTGCGTGGAAGCTTCGGCAGGATGACAGGGTTGTTGTTTTTGAAAGAACAAATATAAGAAATCTTGAATTTGATCAGATCGGCGAAAAAGTCGATCTTATAGTCTGTGACACCTCGTTTATCTCACTTAAAATAGTTATCCCTTCTGCAGTAAAATTCATGAAAAAGAATACAGAAATTTTTGCACTGATTAAACCCCAGTTTGAAGCAGGAAAAGAAGAAGTAAAAAAAGGGGGTGTTGTGAAGGACAAGGCTGTGCACCAAAGGATAATAGAGGATCTTACATTTTTTTTCAAAGAACACGGATTAGTGGAAAAAAACCTTGTTCCTTCTCCGATTAAAGGTCCAAAAGGTAACCAGGAGTACATTATACAGTTGACATTAGAGCAATAGCAAAATACAGATTATTAGATTTTAGTCAGCATAGAGTTTTTATTTTGTTACTTTTAAGGAGGAAAACTAAATGTCAGATGCGATCAAAAGGAAAAGAAATGTGGCGTTGGCAGGTCATGCCAGCGCCGGTAAAACTACCCTGGCCGAAAATATTCTTTTCAAAGCAGGTCTTACTTCACGAATAGGAAAAGTTGAAGAAGGAAACACTGTGATGGATTTTGAACCTGAAGAAATTTCAAGAGGATCCAGTATTTCATCAGGTTTTTACACAGTTCCCTGGAAAAAGCACGATGTTATGCTTGTTGACACTCCGGGAGATCTTAACTTTTTTGAAGATGCTCCGCCCTGCTTTCAGGCTGTTGAATCAATAGTTGTGGTTGTTGATTCGGTTGATGGAATCAGAATTAAAACTGAAGAGACAATGGAAATTGCAGCAGAATTTAACAAACCTTGTGCAATTTTCATGAACAAGCTCGACAAGGAAAACGCAGACTATGCTGCAATTATTGAAAGCTTTGAAGAACAATGCGGTCTAAGAGCATCTGCCGTTCAGTTCCCTATTATTGAAAATTCAGCATTAAAAGGATTTGTGGATCTTATTTCAAATAAAGCATATGAATATGATGCTGACGGAAATCAAAAAGCGGTTGATATTCCGTCCGGAATAGCTGACGATATTGAAACAGAAAGAATGGCTCTCATCGAAAATATTGCGGAATCAGATGATGAGCTTGTTGAAAAATACCTCGAAGGCGAAGAACTTACAGATGAAGAAATAATCAGCGGACTTAAAAATGCCTTCAAAAACAGAGTATTTGCTCCTGTATTCTTTGGTACGGCAGTAACCGGAGCAGGATGCGAGGCATTGATGAACTTTATTGTTGATGCTGCACCGTGCCCTCTTGATGCACAGCCTGTCAAAGCTATTGATAAAGACGGCAATGAAACAGAGCTTAAGACAGACCCTGATGCACCTTTTGCAGCCTATGTTTTTAAGACAATTCTTGATCCATATGCAGGTATGCTCAATATTTTTAAAATTGTTTCAGGAAAACTTGGAAAAGACGGAACTTTTCTAAATGTCGATAAAGATGAAAAGGAAAGATTCTCCCAGCTTTATGTACCTGAAGGAAAAAACCAGAAAACTGTTACCGAAGCTTTTGCAGGTGATATTGTCGCAGTATCTAAGCTTAAGAAAACCAAAACAGGAGATACTCTGTGCGATCCTGACAATCCTTTAACCATTCCTCAGGTAAAGGCTAAGAATCCTGTTATCTCATTTGCGGTAATGGCTGAGGAAAAAGGTGAAGAAGACAAGGTTTTCACAGCTCTTGCCAAAATTATCGATGAAGATACAGGTCTCAGGCTTGAAAGAAATGATGAAACCAACGAAATGATCCTTTCAGGAGCAGGTGCTCTTCATATAGAAACAACAATTGCCAAACTCAAGAGAAAATTCAAAGTTAACGCTGCCCTTAAAACTCCTAAAATACCCTACAAGGAGACAATAACAAAGGCAGTGAGAGTTCAGGGCAAGCATAAAAAACAGTCAGGCGGTCACGGTCAGTACGGCGACTGCTGGGTCAGATTCGAGCCTCTTCCAAAAGGTGAAGGATTTGTTTTCGCGGAAGAAATTGTGGGAGGTTCAATTCCTAAGCAATATATCCCGGCTGTTGAAAAAGGTATTGTCGAGGCAAAAGAGAAAGGTGTTCTTGCCGGATATCCCTGTGTTGACTTCAAAGCCACTGTAGATGACGGTTCATACCACAGTGTAGACTCGTCAGAACAGGCATTCAAGGTTGCAGGATCTCTTGCCTACAAAGCTGCAATAGCACAGGCTGCACCTGTTCTTCTGGAGCCGATCATGAAAATTGAGGTTATTGCTCCCGAAGAAAGCATGGGTGATATAATGGGCGATTTAAACTCAAGACGCGGACGGGTTCAGGGTATGGATTCCGTTGGAAAGAAGAGCTCAGTAAAAGCTGAAATTCCTCTTGCCGAAGTTCAGAAATATTCTCCTGAATTAAGATCAATGACAGGTGGTAAAGGAACTTTTACAGTTGAATTCTCGCATTATGAGCAGGTTCCGCCTGATATAGCCCAAAAAGTTATTGAAGCTGCTGCAAAGGAAAATGAAAGTTAAAATATACTTTACTTTTTTAAGCACCGCTGTTACCTTCCCTAGTTAATTCCGGGCAGGTAAATACAAGAATCAAAGGGTTCTTTCCTTAACGGAAGAACCCTTTTTTTATAATATCAACCATTTAATAATTTTAAAGGCTTGCAGGTGTAATCAAATGAGAAGAGACATAGTTCATGTTGGATCAGGTCAGCTCACTTATGAAATACGTGCAATTGTTGAAGTTGCAAATAAGCTGAGCAGCATGGGAGTTGAAATTATCTGGGAAAATATCGGCGATCCAATGGCCAAGGGCGAAAAACTTCCCCGGTGGATCAAGGATATAATATCGGAACTTGTCAATGAAGATATCTTCTACGGTTATGTTGCTACTGCGGGCGTGCCGGAAACCAGAAGGTTTCTGGCTGATCAGGTAAACAAAAGAGGCGGCTACCAGGTTTCACCAGACGATATTCTTTTTTTCAACGGACTTGGTGATGCAGTAAGCAAGATTTTCGGTTTCCTGAAAAGAGAGGCAAGAGTAATCGGTCCTTCTCCTGCATACTCGACACATTCTTCTGCTGAAGCTGCACATTCAGGCTATGAGCATCTGACCTATACCCTTTATCCATACAATAACTGGATGCCGGACCTCGATGAAATTGAAAAAAAGTTTAAATATAATGACTCCATCGCAGGGATACTGATCATAAAACCTTACAAC